>CAVEIP010000006.1:0-11652 GCA_963615935.1 [Ruminococcus] lactaris
CCGGGGACACAAGGATTTTCAGTCCTTTGCTCTACCAACTGAGCTATGGCACCTTGCGTTTGTTTTGCGAGTGCAAAGATATGGTGAATTTTTTATCCGTGCAAATTTTTTCAACAAAAAATTTAGTATAATATTATAATAGTCTAAAAGCCAGGTGTATAAACAGCGCTGTCAATAATCATTCGAAACGCAATCACAATAGTTTAGAGGTGGGAATCAGTTTTTTGGGATAATGTTTCGGAAATTTGGTAATTTTAATAACTTTGCAAGTTGAAGCCATTTACGAGATGATGGCTGGGTGGAATGATAACAAAATCAATCAGTAAGGATGCTAAAATTGTGTATCAATTCGCGCGATGAGATGTCGGTGTTTGACCTCGACAAGGTGGCATATATCCAAGCGGGCGGCAACTATTCGCACATTGTCTATATCGCAGGATCGAAGACCATGATTACTCTCGGCCTGTCGAAGTTGGAGGAGATGGTGAAGATGGTCACGCCGAAAGGCACACGCAGTTCGTTTGTGCGCCTCGGCCGCAGCCTGATCATCAATCAGGACTATTTGTCGAACATCAACCTGCTGAAGCAGCGCCTCACGCTGTCGGACAATCAGGGCCACACCCACGTCATCGCCGTGCCGAAGGTCTTGCTGAAGGCCTATAAGGACTTGCTCAGAAATGGTGTCGTACAGGAACATTAAGTCTATGGAAACGATTATAGTAGGAAAACAAGGGGAACAACGGTTTCCCATCACTCAGGCAGGCGTAAGTCGTCAGCATGCTCGGGTAATCATAGACGGCGGACATTGGATTATTGAGGATCTCGACTCCACCAACGGCACTTTCGTGCGCGACGCCGACGGATTTTTCCACCGCATCAGCCGCGTGGAGATCAGTGAGGACACCGTGATCCGCCTCGGCGACGAGAGCAGCAACGGCTACTCCTTCATGGCGCATCATCTGCTGGAGACTGATCCCAACAACTACGGCTACGAGTTTGCTTTTCTCGCCCGCCTGCGCGACAGTCTGAAGGCTGAGCGTGAGCGCTGCCAGGCAGCACAGCGCCGCCGCGGCCTTGCGCAGATAGGCATCTCGCTGGCGGTGATTATTCTGTCGTTTATCCCGCCCATCTCCGAAGAGCACACCCTGCAGTTGATGGTGCTCCGCGTGGGCATGCTTCTGCCGCCCATCTACAGTTACATAGTGTCGGGCAAGAACAAGATGCAGAAAATCATCGAGCGCCAGCAGCGACTCCTCGTGTGTCCACGCTGCGGACGCCCTCTCACCGACTACGAGATAACGAAACAAGCCTGCATATCGTGCAAGGCTCATTCCTAACCACCATAAAACCGTTTAGACGATGAAAAAGATATTCACACTCCTACTGTTGGCGCTCGTGTTGTTGGCGCCAGCAACCCTCGATGCCCGCACCTTTGTGCTGTCGATAGGCATCGCCGACTATGAAGGCGACGAGCACGACCTGCTCCGCAGCGGCCAGGACGCCATGAAATTCAGCGACCTGATGAGGAAGCAAACCAACGACGTGGTGACGGTGACGAGCAAGAATGCCACCTGCGACAATATCATCGCCGTGCTGCAGAAGATTAGCGGCACCGCCTCGGAAGGCGACCGCATTGTGTTGTTCTATAGCGGCCACGGCGTGGAAGACGGCATCGTGACGACCGACTTGACGGGAATCTCCTATAACGACATCCTTTCGATACTTCTCAACTCCAAAGCCACCGACATTGTGTGCTTCTTCGATGCCTGCTTCTCTGGCACGGCAGTGAAGAGCGTGAAGTCGACCGACAAAAACCTCGTGCTCTTCCTCTCGAGCCGCTCCAACGAAACATCGACCGAGGACCGCAACTGGATGCGCTCCGGCTATTTCACGCAAGCCCTGATAAAAGGCATGCGCGGCTTCGCCGACAGCAACCACGACAAGCAAATCACTGCGATAGAGTTGTTCAAGTATGTCTACAAGGACGTTACGGCGCGCGTCGACAAGACCAACACGCTGATCAGCGACGAGTCGATGAAGAAGCACCAGCATCCGCAACTCATTGCCGCCAAGCGCTGCCAGAGCATGGTGCTGATGAAGTGGTAACCCCTATGGGGTTTCGACCGCAAACCTTGGGGTTTCGTCAAAAAACCCCTGTGGTTCACACAAGATGCCTGAAAAGACTTGCACGGCGACAGCCGCGGGGTTAAATTTGTTGCAGAAACAAAAAACTACAAGATATGGAAACCAAGAAACTGAAATTCCAGAAATCGGCGCAGGCAGGCGCAGTTGCCCTGAATGCCAACGAGGAAGAGAAGATGAGCAACACCTCAAAGGTTGCCGCCGCAGTGTCGGGTCTTGCCGCTGGAGCAGCCGCTGGCTATGCCGGATATGAGGCTTATCAGCACTACAACGGCACAGAGACAACCGAGGAGGCAGAAGTGGCAGCAGAAGCCACCAGCACCGACGCCATCCACGACGCCATTGCCGACCTCACCGCCGACACACCCGTAGTAGCGCCCGAGCCAGTGGTCGATGCAGCACCTGTTGAGCCAGCCGCACCAGTAGCGCATGTTGAACCTGTCGTAGTGCCGGAAAACCCCGACGAGGTGGCTGACGCAATCCTTGCCGGCGACTTTATCGACCCAGTCGACAACGCAGTCGACGCTTTCCCTTATGAGGTTGGCGAAATTGCACAGGTCTACAACGTGGACGGCGAACTCGAGATGGCAGCCGAAGTGACAATCGACGGCTCCGACATGCTGCTTGTCGACGTCAACAAGGACGGCATTTTCGATGTGGCGCGCGATGAATTCGGCAACGAGGTAGAACTCGGTGTGGTTTCGTCGGTGAGCGATATGGAGATGCTCTATGCGCAGCAACAAGGCAACGATGGCTATATTGACTCCACCGACCCGACCATGCAGACAGACGACAACTCATTTACCGACGACATTATCGACCCTACAGCATTAGGATAAAAACAATGGAAAACGAAACTCCAATGATGGTGGTAACGTGCCCAAGTTGCGAGAAGAAGATGCGGATGAAGAATCCGCAGAAACCGGGCGTCTACCGACTCACATGCCCATTCTGCAACAAGCCGTTCCCCGTGAAGATTGTCGACCACGCAGAGCCAAAGAAAGAAGAGTCCAAGCCAGCGGTACCACCAGTGCCGCCGACACCGCAACCTCAGCCACAACCAGAGGCAGCGAAGGACGATGAGCCAGTGGTGGTGCAGTACTGCTCTTCGTGCGGCATGAAACTACGCATACGCAACCCGCAAGTAGGCCAGCATTCCGTGCGTTGCCCCAAGTGCCAAAGCGTGCAGACCTACACCTACGGCGCTCCAGCCGCCTCGCAGACTCCTGCGCCGCCCGTGCCGCAACCCGTCAACAAAACCAAGCCCGTACAGGGAAACTATAATCTTGCCACTGGCTGCCTCGTGCAGTCGCGTGGCTTGTTCCGCTCCGACACAGTCTATCCCCTTGCTGGCAAAGAAACGATTATCGGTCGCCGCGACTCTACGGCACCGTGCGACGTGATGATTGACGACGCCACGATGAGCCGCCGGTCGGTGAGCATCACCGCTGAGGCGAAAAATAAGGGCATAACCTACAAGTTTACCGTGCTCAACGCCACCAACAAGGTGCTCCACAACGGCACACCGCTGTCGGTAGGCTCGTCGGTCTATCTCAATTTCGGCGACACTTTGGTGCTTGGCCGCACCAAGTTGAAATTCCAGAAAGCGTCGGAGCAACACTAACTTTTTGAAACCTCTGAATTATGAAAATATCACTCAATCAGGCATATTCGTTTACGCAACTCGGACGCCGTGCCAACCAGGAGGATGCCCGCTTCCCCGACTGCGACGCTCCGCAGGGCGAGCAGCACTTCTTTGTGGTGTGCGACGGTGTGGGCGGCAACGAGAAAGGCGAAGTGGCAAGCCGCACGGTGTGCGACGCCTTCGGCAAAGCCTTTGATGGGTTTGACTGGTCGCGTCCGCTGACCACCGCCGACTTTGAGCACGCGCTCGATTTCGCTTTCAGCGAACTGGCACGCATCGCCACTCCCGAAAACCGCGACATGGCTACGACGCTCACCTTCGCGGCGTTTCATGCCGGCGGATGCTTCATTGCCCACATCGGCGACAGTCGCGTGTACTATGTGCGCCCAGGGCAAGGCATTGTCTACCGCACCGACGACCATTCGCTCGTCAACGCCCTTGTGCGCGCTGGAGTGATTACTGCCGAAGAGGCTGAGACCCATCCCGACCGCAACGTGATTACGCGCTCGGTGTGCATCCCCGAGGCCGACCAAGAACGCTCGTCGGCAACGGTGGTCAACATCGACGATGTGCGCCCCGGCGACTACGTGTTTCTCTGCTCCGACGGTGTGCTAAAGCGCCTCACAGACCAGACGCTTGTCGACTGCCTTTCGCAGCCGTCGAGCGACGCTGCCAAGTGTGCTAACATCGCTGCTATGAGTGTGGACAGCGACGACAACAACACCGCCTACCTCGTGAGTGTGTCGTCGGTGGCAGGCCACAAGCCAGTGGCTGAACAGAGTGCTGCGGATGCAACGCAAGTAGTCGTTACACCTGTGGATACCAGGAAGATAGGCAAACGAAAATCGTCGAAAACATGGCTGATTGTGGCGGTGCTGGCTGTGGTAGTGGCTGCCGCAGTGGTGTTTGCCATGCTGAAGATGTTTAATGGAGAAGACGCCACCACCGAAACCGACAGCATCAAGGAGCAAGTCACTAAGGTTGAGGAACAAAAAGAGGCGCAGATGCCCCAATTCAAGGGCGATATGCAGAAATTCATCAAAGCCAACATGCGCTATCCCGCCAGTGCAAAGAAGGAAGGCACCGTGCGCCTGTCGTTCACTGTAGAGGAAGACGGCACAACGAGCCACATTGTGGTGAAGAAAGGCGTTGAGCCCATCATCGACAAAGAGGCAGTGCGCCTGTGCACGTTGATGCGCTTCACCCCCGCCACCGACGACGAAGGCGAGCCTACGGAAGCCGTTTACGCGCTCGAAATAGAATTCAAACGCCCGTCTTCGCAGCAGCAGGCGCAACCCACAGTGAAGCAAGAGGCTAAAAAGGAAGAACAGAAACCTACTGCAATCGAGGCAGCAGCCCTGCGCAGCATCATGCACCAGGGTGAAGATGCCAGCCAGAGTGGCATAACAAAAACTGAACAAACCGACAAATGAAGGAAAACGAAGATTTCAAATATGCGTTGCCGATAGGCACAACCATCAAGAGTCCAAGCCGAGAATACCGCATCGATGCGGTGCTCGGCGTGGGCGGTTTTGGCATAACCTACAAGGTGTCGACCGCCGTGGTGATCGACAATGTGCCGATGCACCTGTTTTTCGCTATGAAGGAGCATTTCCTCAAGGACTCATGTGAGCGCACCAACGGCGACGTGACCTGTTCGAAGCCCGCGAAAGCGCGCGTTGACGACAGTCGTAAGGATTTTCTCTCCGAGGCGCTCCGCCTGCGCGAACTGAGCGGCAAGAGTCCATACATCGTACCCGTGAGCGAGGTGTTTGAAGCCAACAACACCGCCTACTATGTGATGGAATATCTCAGCGAAGGCTCACTGCGCGACAAGGTGAAGGCCCAGGGCCCGATGGGCGAATGGGAGGCCGTGGAGACAATCAAAGGCATCGCCAAAGCGGTGAAGTTTCTCCACTCCAACCTCATCAACCACCTCGACATCAAGCCCGACAACATAATGCTGCTGCATCTCGCGCCGTCGGTTGTAAAGCCAGTGCTTATCGATTTCGGACTGTCGAAGCATTTCGACATGAAGGGACGCCCCACGTCGACAATCCGAGTGCAGGGCTGCAGCGACGGCTACGCACCGATTGAGCAGTATGCCGGACTGAACAATTTTGCGCCGCAGGCCGACGTCTATGCCCTCGGCGCCACCCTTCTCTATATGCTTACTGGCAAGGACCCCGTGGTTGCTTCCGAGCAGACCTCGGCAAACATAGCGGCTTCGCTGCCGAAGCAAACTAGTGCCGCGGTGCGCAACACCATCATCGGTGCAATGCAGATGAAGCGCAGCGAGCGCCTGCCGTCGGCTGAGGCATTTGTCGAAGCGCTCAACGATGAAGATCCGTCGATGCCCGCGCCTCCGCCGCCATTGCCTGGTGGCGACTCCAATCCCACACGTCGAATCAACGGTAGTCAACAAGTAGGCGGCGGGAAGAAGCGCAAGGCTTTGTGGATTGCGCTTGCCGTGGCGGCAGTGCTTGCCATTGCTGGCGCTGTGACCTATTTCATGCTCAGCACAGGCGGCAACAAGAGCGGCCTTAACGACGGCGAATACGAATATGTTGATATGTATCCGGAGAGAAACTCCGACAACGATACGGTAGTGGTCTACGAAGAAGAGCCTGTCTACGACTCAGCGCCCGTGGAAGGATACTATGACGACGGCGATGTCTATGCAGGCTACGATTCCGTCGCCGCATAATTTTATCTTATGATGAACAGAACAATAACTCTTATATTGTGTATTGCTGCGGCAGTGACGGCATTTGCCGCCTCATCGCAGAAGTATGAGATTCTGCAGAAGGCAAAGGACGGCGACGCTACGGCGCAAAACGAAGTGGGCTCGTGGTGCTACAACGGCACCAACGGCAAGAAGGTGAACTACACTGAGGCTCTGCAATGGTGGGCGAAAGCAGCCAAACAGGGCAACGTTGAGGCAGTGGGCAACATGGGCATGTGCTACCGCTACGGCCACGGCACGGACCGCGACTCGCTGAAGGCTATGCGCCTATATCTCAAATCCATACGCAGCGGCAACGACTCGCTAATGGTTGCCTCGGAGGCGGCGGCGCGCAGGGGCAGCCTCTTCGACGGCGTACTCTCAGCCCTTGCCTACAAGACGGGCAACGGAGTGAAGCGCTCGGCGGAAAAGGCGAAAGAGTATTTCAGCCTGGCGGCTGAGGGCGGCTCGGTCGACGCCCAACGCGAATGGGCGCTTATCAACCTCAACACCGGGCATGAGGACGTAGCCCTGCAGTGGTTTTCGAAGGCTGCCGACAGCGGCGACCTTTCGTCGACCTACTTCACTGGCATGATGCTGATGAAGGGCATGGGCAACGACGCCGACGTGGCAAAAGGATTGGAATATATGCAGAAAGCCGCCGACCGCGACTTTCCGCAGGCGTGCTACGACCTTAGTCAGCGCTACGACTGCGGTTATGGCGTAGACACCGACAGCGCCAAGGCGATAGCCTACCTGCAGCGTGCAGCAGTGCTCGGCTCGCGCGGCGCGCAGTGGGACTACGCTGTGGACTATCGCGACGGCATCCACCGCAAGCGCAGTTTCTACATGGCTCTGGCGTGGATGGCTAAAGCCGTGGACCAAGGCAACACTACATACTTCAAAAAAGCATACTGCGACAAGGCTAACCCCGACACAACGGCATTTTCCGACTATCTCAAGGGCGTTGCCTACGTCCACATCAAGGACTACGCCAAGGCCGACTCGTGCTTCGACCGCCTTGTGGCGGCGGGCATCAGCGAGGGCTTGACAATGAAGGCCTACACCATTGTCAAACGCACCGGCGAGCAACTCGACAGCACGGCGCGCCGCCAATGCTTCGACCTGCTGAAAGAGGCATCGCTCACCGAAACCTCGGCAAAGGCAATGCTTGCCTACGTATACACCCTGAACACTGACATGACGCAAGAGGAGGCCGATGCCTGCCTGGCACTTCTCAAAGAAGCCGCCGATGCGGGTTTTCCGCAAGCTATGAACACCTTGGGGCTGGTCTATAACAACATCGGCAAGCAGTACGGCTATACCAAAGCCGCACAGTGCTTTGAGAGCGCATGGCGGGAGGGATTCATCGAGAAGGACGCTGCCGATGTCTATGCCGGCTATCTGCGCAAGGGGATGGGCGGAGTGACGGTCGACACCGCGAAGGCCGACGAGGTGGCGCAAAGCGGCATCCGCCCCGACTACAAGGACCGTCTGCTCGAACTATATGCATCAACGTGGCTTGAAGATTAGAAAACAACAAAACAAAATAAACCTATGAGAAAGAAAATTTTCTGGCACATGCTCACCATGGCGTGCGCCACTTTGTGCATCACGTCATTGGCTGCCTGCAGCAGCAACGACACCCCATCGGGCGGTGGCGGCGAAAAGAAAGAAGAAACGACAGTTACGTTTGCCAAAGGCGCCGACGTTAGTTGGCTCACCGAGATGGAAGCCTCGGGCAAGAAATTCTACGACGCGTCGGGCAATGCCGGCGACTGCATGACAATACTCAAAGGCTTGGGTGTCAATGCCGTGCGCCTACGCGTGTGGGTCAATCCCACCGACGGCTGGTGCAACAAGGCTGATGTAGTAGCCAAGGCCACGCGCGCCCAAGCGCTCGGCCTGGCAGTGATGGTGGATTTCCACTACTCCGACTCCTGGGCAGACCCCTCGCAGCAGACTCCTCCAGCAGCATGGAAAGACTTTTCGCTGATTCAGATGGGTTCGGCGGTTGCCGACCACACTACCGATGTGCTCACAGCCCTCAAGGCAAAGAACGTCAATGTGCAGTGGGTGCAGGTAGGCAACGAAACGAGCAGCGGCATGCTCTGGCCCAAGGGTGAAGCCAAGGACACGGAATTCACCAATTTCGCCTTCTTTGTCAACGCAGGCTACTCGGCAGTCAAGGAGGTGTATCCAAAGGCATCGGTCATTGTGCATCTTGACCGCGGCAACGAACTCGACCACTTCACGTGGATGTTCGACGGCCTGCGCACCGCTGGAGCCAAGTGGGACATGATTGGCGTGTCGTTCTATCCTGAAGACAGTAATTGGGAGTCGCTCACCGCATCGTGCCTCGCCAACTTGAAGACCCTCCACAGCCGTTATTCGTGCCCTGTGATGGTTTGTGAGGTTGGCATGCCGTGGGATTCGCAGAACGCCTCAGCGATGATGACGCGTCTCGTGAACGGCTGCAAAGCCATCGACGGCTGCGGCGGCGTGTTCTACTGGGAACCTGAATGCTACGGCGGCTGGAAAGGCTACACCAAGGGCGCTTTCGACGAGAGCGGCAAGCCCACCGCTGCCCTCAGCGTATTCTCAGCCAACGACTAACCGAAAGTAAGCATAATCAAAAAAAGGCTGCGCCACGATGGCACAGCCTTTTTTTTGATATGTGTGGCTTAAATTACTTTACAATAACTTTCACTACCTTGCCTGCTGCGCGGACAATGTAGAAACCTTTTGCGAGGCTGATTGTTGCCTGACCGTTTACTGCCTGGTTTGCTACAACCTGACCTGCTGCGTTGACAACGAGAACGTTGCCGTTAGCGTTAACTTCGATTGCGCCTTCAAGAGCACGTACTGTAGCGTCGGCTGCGAGAGTGTTTACACCGCTGCCTGCTGCCATAAATTTGATTGGAGATACCTGTACGGCTGTCTTGTAGATTGAAACTGCGCAAAGGAGGTCGTAGGCTGTGCCTGATGTTGCGCTTTCAACACCCCATTTGCTCTGGTAGTAAACTGTTACCGAACCAGTGGCGTCGCTCATTGTCTTGCCAGAGTCACCTTCAGTGTAGGTTGCCTCTGGGATGATGATAATCTTGTTGATGTCAGCGTCAGTGATTTCGCCTGCACCCATGCGGATAGGAGTGTAGCCTACGTTTTCAGTCGATGCTGCAAACGATTCAGCCACTGGATACTGCATCTCGTAGAGACCATTGTAGTTTGTATACTCACCTTGGATACCTGCTGGGATAACGTCGCCCACGTTGTAGACAGGCACGTCCTTGCCGAAGATATACATGAAGTCGCCGTTAGCGTCCTTTACGAATGTGCTGCCGTAACCGTCGCCCTTAACTTGGGCTGCTACAGTTACAGGGAATGTCCATTTGTAGACAGGAGTAGAGTCGCCTTCGCCCTGCATGATGAATTCTGCGATGCTCGACACTTCAACTGGAGCAGCGATAACGAATGTCTCAGTTACAGCGGCGCTTGCTTCAAGCCCACTCTTGCTGGCTACGGCTGTGATTTCGTAAGTGCCCACTTCTGTGAGTTGGATAGGCTCGCTATAGATTTTAGCCACGGCACCGTTGATGCTGTAGTCGATTTCAGCGCCTTCAGTAGAGCAAGAAAGGCTCACTTCCTTTGCCTCGTAGAATGTACCGCCCTTGATAGAGAAGCGTGGAGTAGCGCATTTTGTCTCAACACCGGCAGTGTAGGTGATGACCATCGACACGATGCGTAATTGTGGGTATTTGCCAGCTGAATTTGTTGCATTTACAAGACCGATGGTAAGGTCAGTGTCTGTGGAACCAGTCCAAGTTGCAGTTTTTGCAGTCTTGGGGTCAGCAGTGAATGTGCCAGCAGATGCTGTATAGCCACTGTCATCGTCGGCAGAAGTGTAAGTTCCGCTTGCGAGAGTCATGTCAATCTTGGTGATTGTAGCACCTGCAGGACCGGCAATAGTCATTGTGTTACCTGCATACATACGTACGGCTGTGCCGCTTGTGTAGTATTTTGGACTGTTGCCTTTTTCGTTTCCACCCTTGTCGAAAGTAAAGGTGAAATCTTCGATTACATTTTCCTGCGCAGTTACGTCGTATTGGTTTGCCCAACCCTGTGCGGAAAAGTCGATTGTTGCTTCGGCTGCTGATGCTGCAAAAACACCTGCTGCAAGCAACAAAGAAGAGAGTAATAGTTTTTTCATACGTTAAAGTATTTGAGTTAATGATTTGTGGTCATAGATAGTAAGTACGCAAAGATAATGCTATTTCGCCGTTTCTCACTCATCCCCAGCGTTTATTTTTCACCCTGTTACATAAGTTTTACAAATCAGATAGTTCATCAATTAAATTGTCAAGAGAGTTGGTTTGTTTTCTACCTGCCAATACTTCTTTAAGTTCGCGAAGGGCGCCTCGCAAATCGTCGGCAACTTTTTGGGAGCCGTCGGCTATCGAGTCGGAAGCGGTGACTGGCACCAAGCGGAAACTGCCCTCACGAGATTTCAGAATCACGTGTTCGCCAGAGTTTACCATTGAGAAATATTTGCCTTGATTGGCTCTGAAATCTCTTGCACTAACTATCGTCATAATTTGTCGGTTTTTATTTCTACGCCACAAATATACGGATATTTTTCCAATTTGGTAGCCATTGTGGTACCAAATTGATGCCAATTTCCTTATTTTGCGGTGGGAGGGTTCAGGCGGGCGAGCATGGCCTCAACGCGCTCAGTGGAGCGCAGGGCATTGGCTCTGGCGAGATATTTGCGCGCCGACTGGGCAGACGCCGACTGCAGCGAGAGGCTGCGGCGGTCCATCTCCTCGTAGTAGTACACGCCGAGGGTGAGCAGAGAGTCGTAGTCTGAGGGGTTGAGGTCCACGATGCGGCGGTAGAGCGGCATAGCGTCGTCGTAGCGGTCGAGCAGCAAGTAGCCGCGCGCCTTGATTTTGAGCATCGAGGGGTCGTCGGGGTTGACGGCGAGCAGAGTGTCGCTCATCTCAATCATCTTCTCGGCATTGTTGCGCGAGTCGTAGTAGCGCGCCAGGCGGATGTTGATGTTGCGCTTGAGCCACGGCTGCTTAACCTTCACCAAGTCCATAAACGACACCAATTGCTCCGGGCGTCCAATCTCGTAGGC
>CAVEIP010000006.1:11662-36923 GCA_963615935.1 [Ruminococcus] lactaris
CGTAGGCCGATGTGCGCACGGCATCGAAGAGGCTGTCGAGCGGCAGCGCATATTTCTGAGTGTCCTCCAGCAAACTTATCTGCTCCTCTTGGTCGCCAATCACACCATAGACCACCACCGAGCGTCCGTAGGTAGCCACATCAGTAGGCTCGCGCTGCAAGATGGCGCGAAACATTGCCACGGCATTGGCCCACTCCTCGTGGCGGTAGAAGCGGTTGGCTTTTTCGTGGATGCGCGAGAGGCTCAACTCAGCGTTGAGCGACATGGCAGAAGCCATCAGGCAGACAAGGCAGACAAGAAATCTTGCCGAAGGAAAAATTCTGTTGCTCATTTCAACAATCGTAGTCAAAAAGTTTGTTGTTAACGGCAAAGTAACTAAATTTGTGAAGAAGAACAAAATAAACACAGCATAAATGAGAACAAGTTATAAGCGAATATTACTCAAACTCAGCGGTGAATCACTGATGGGCGCTCAAGGTTACGGCATCGACCCGGTGCGTGTCAACGACTACGCCGAGCAAATCAAGGAAGTGGCGCAAGCCGGAGTGGAAGTGGCAATCGTGATTGGCGGCGGCAACATCTTCCGCGGCCTTGCGGGCGCTGCCAAAGGCGTGGACCGCGTGAAGGGCGACCAGATGGGCATGCTTGCCACCGTGATCAACTCCCTGGCTCTGTGCTCTGCCCTCGAAACCGTAGGTCAGCCTGCGCAGGTGCTCACCGCCGTCAACATGTTTCCTATAGGCGAGCACTACAGCAAGTGGAAAGCCATCGAGGCGATGAAAGCCGGCAAAGTGGCAATCATCTCGTGCGGCACGGGCAACCCGTTCTTCACCACCGACACAGGCTCTGCCCTTCGCGGCATTGAGGTGGAGGCCGACGTGATGCTCAAAGGCACACGCGTGGACGGCGTCTACACCGCCGACCCAGAGAAGGACCCCACGGCAACGAAGTTCACCGAGATTACCTACGACGAGATCTACGAGCGCGGCTTGAAGGTGATGGACCTCACCGCCACTGTGATGTGCAAGGAAAACAAGTTGCCTATCGTGGTGTTTGACATGGACACCAAAGGCAACCTCAAAAAGGTGATAGAGGGCGAACCTATCGGCACACTCGTATATCAGAAATAAACGCAGAAAATACTATAATCAAAAAACTATAACGACATGAACGACGTCAACACCTACATCAAGCCTGCTGAGGAAAAGATGGAAATGGCAGTTGAATATCTCGACGAGACACTCGCCCACATCCGCGCCGGCAAGGCTAATCCGAAAATTCTCGATGCAGTGAAGGTAGACTACTACGGCAGTGCAGCGCCGATTTCCAACGTGGCAAACATCGCTGTGCCCGACGCCCGCACCATCGTAATCACTCCTTGGGAGAAATCAATGTTTAAGGAGATTGAAAAAGCAATCATCAACTCCGAACTCGGCATCACTCCGGAAAACAACGGCGAGGTTATCCGCATCTCCATCCCGCCATTGACCGAGGAGCGCCGCAAGGCTCTCGTAAAGCAGTCGAAAGCCGAGGCTGAGCAAGCCAAGATTTCTGTGCGCAACGCCCGTCGCGACGCCATCGACGGCCTCAAGAAAGCCATCAAAAACGGCATGCCAGAGGACGTTGAGAAGGACGCAGAGGCAAAAGTGCAGAAAATCCACGACTCCTACATGAAGAAAATCGACGAAGTGTTCGCCGCAAAGGAGAAAGAAATCCTCACAGTGTAAGGACATAACATCCTCTACAACGCAAAAAAAGGCTGCGCCATGATGGCGCAGCCTTTTTTATTGGGTTATGTGAAGGGTTACTTCACCATTACTTTCGTTGTTTTGCCGTCAGCGACTACGACATAGATGCCGCGAGCAACTTGGAATGTGTTGTTGTTGCTGTTGAGCACCACTGCCTGGCCGGCGGTGTTGTAGATTGAAACGTTGCTAACGTTGCCGAGCACGCGGATTTCGCCTGCGCCTGCAACCACCTTCACAGCGTCGGCTGCTGCCTTCTCAACGCTGTCGCCGCCTTGCTTAACTGCGAGAACATAGCCTTCAACGAGGTTAATGGTGATGTTGTACTTGCCAGCGAGAATCTTGAATGAAGTGTCGCCATTCAAACCGATTTCGGTAGGAGTGTTGTCTGCAAGTTCATAATCTTTAACCGCTGGACCATAGCGAGTTGCATTAACTTCGTCCCAGATGGTGCTTGGAGTAGCAGTGAATGCGAAGTAACCGTAGCCCGCATCGTCGCCGTCGACAATCTCGAGGTCGTCAATCTGGTAAACGCCTTCGGCGGTAGCATTAGCCACGTGGGTAGTGCTTGAAGGTTCCCAAGTTTCGTCGGCGAAGTGACCAATAGCATAGAGTTGCTCTGGATAGACTTTAATTACCTCGCCAGCAACAAGAACGGTAAGGTTCTTGAGGTCGACAGTAACTGTGAAGTCGCCTGCATCAGCAACACGGATTGCACCAGCGTCCTTCACGATAGGAGTTGTCTCGTTGATAGTGACAGCCTTGTTGTCCTCCGACATTGCAAAGCCCCAACGGTTTGCATTGACAAAATCCCAGTCGTCATCAAGTTCGCTAACGATACCGAAGTTGCAAGGACCAGTAACTGTTGTTGTGTAAACGCCTTCGCCAGTCTTTTCGAGCATTCTGCCTTCACAAGGATCCCAAGTGTTGTCGAGACCGATGAGGTAGAGCACTGCTGGATAGTCGTCGCTTGATATTTCTACGTCGTACATGCTCGGAGCGGCAACAGTAATTTCACCGCTTTCGCGAGGAAGGGCAGCCACTTTGAGGAATTCACCAGAGTTGCCAACGAAATAGAGGTTGTTGGCGCTGTCGAATGCCAAATCGTTGCAGTTGCGGCCGATGGTCGAATCAAATGTGTATTGCTTTACGAGCAACGGAGCGCCGCTGGTGTCCTTAGTAACCTTGAAGATGGTGATTTTCTTGTCGCTTGTACCAACAGCGAGGAGCGAGAAGTTCTGATTGAAGCGGATGCCTGCGCCACCATAGAAGTCAACGTCAAGGGTTCCGTTTGCTGCAATCTTATAGTCCTCTACGCCTTCAGCGTTGATGTGAACCAATGTTGGCTCTGTATCTTTTGCTGTTGCGCGGCTACTTGCAAACCAGATGCCGCCTTCTTCGTCGTAGGTAACAGAAGTGTTGAGCGGTGTAACTGAATACTTTCCAGTCAACGCCTCGATAGCCTTCGAAGGAGCGCTTGTCCATGTTTCAGCCTCACCGAGGTTGTATTCATCGGTGCGGAAGCCTGTAGCGGAAAAAGAGAAACCACTGACATTGGAAGAAAGAGCCAAAATTGTGAGGTCCTCATCTTCGCCGCGGACGTCGAAACTTACGTTAGGAGCGGCAACGAAATTGCCGTCGGCGTCATTGATGTTGTACGACTCGTCGGATGTACCGTGGATAACCGGAGTGAAGTCAGCATCAAGATCCAATGGGTTAATCGACCAAAGAGCCACGCCGTTCTGGTTTTGACCGCTGAGGAAAACACGGCCGTCGTCGGCAATGCGGATTTTGCGAGGGTCGTAGGCTGTAGTTGAGCCGTTAGAGAACTTGCCTTGGTAGGTTTGTCCGCCCTTAAACACGTAACCGCCGTTGGCGTTCTTGATAGGGGTAAGAGTAGCATCGAATGCATAGACACCCTGATTGCCGCCCGACGAATGATAGCCTGTTGCAGGAGCCGTCATAGCCTCAGTTACGAGCACGCGGCCGAAGTTAGGGCTGTCGGTGTTGTTGTCGACAGCCACGCCTGCCGGGTGGTAGAAATTGTAGTACTTCGAAGAAACTGTAGGCTCAGCCACGGTAGCACCCACAACTGTAACGCCAAACGAAACGATTTCGTCCTTAGGGATGTCGGCCTCTGGAACGACTACAGTGTTGAGGTTGTTGACAGTAGCCTTGGTGTCGTCGGTATACTCGGCAACAGTTGTGCCAGTGTATTCCTTAACCGGTACGTTCTTCACGAGGAGCACCACCTTTGCGCTCTGAGCAGGAGCGTTCAAGCGATAAGTCACGTTGTAGTTTGTGCCATCCTTCTCCACCTTTATGTCGTAGGGATAGGCGTTGAGCGACTCGAGAGGAGTCTGGGCATTCATAGCCACTGCAGACGACGCGACGGTCAAGCCTGCCAAAAGAATGTGTTTGAATGACTTTCTCATAAATAAAGATTTTAGTTAATAAATAGTTTATCGTTAGGTATAATTGTCTGTGTTTAACCAGTTGTAAAGATAGGCATTTTTGTTAACAACAACAATTATTTGATATTTTTTTAATTTTTCCGAGTGAGGGTGAAGGGAAGAATAGGTGCAATAGGCTAACTTTGTGGAATATTAACACATTACGACCGATGAAAATAGGATTTGACGCTAAGCGCGCGGCGCAAAACCGCACAGGACTGGGCAACTACAGCCGCTTTGTGGTGCGCATACTCTTCCAGCAGCACCCCGAAAACGAGTACCATCTCTATGCACCCAATCCAAGACGCACGCCTTTCTACGGCGAAATACCGACGATAGGCCACCTGCACAGCCATTTCCCCGAGGGCGGGCTGTGGCGGAGGCTGCGGTCGCTGTGGCGGGTGTGGGGCGTCACTGCCGACCTTCAACGCGACGGCATCCAACTGTTTCATGGTCTCAGCAACGAGTTGCCGCTCAACATAAGCCGAGGGCGTTGCCGCAGCATCGTCACCATCCACGACCTCATTTTCATCCACACCCCGCAGTACTACCACTGGATTGACCGCCAAATCTACAACTACAAGTTCCGCCGCGCGTGCCGGAAGGCTGACCGCGTGATAGCGGTGAGCGAATACACAAAGCGCGAGATTATGCACTACTACGGCGTTGCGGAGGAGAAAATCGACGTCGTTTACCAAGGTTGCGACACCGTGTTTGCCCAACCCATCGCTGCCGAGCGCCTTGCCGAGGTGAAGGCTCGCTACCGCCTGCCCGACGAGTATGTCCTCTTTGTTGGCAGCATCGAGGAGCGCAAAAACCTGTTGCTGCTTGTTGAGGCACTACGGCGGGCGAAGCGGAAATTTCACATCGTAGCCGTTGGTCGCAGCACCGCCTACTGCGACCGCGTGAAAGCCCTGGCGCAGGAGTGGGGCATTGCCGACTATTGCCATTTCCACCACAACGTGCCGTTTGCCGACCTCCCGTCGGTCTACCGCCTCGCGCGGGTGTTTGTCTATCCTTCGCGCATCGAAGGCTTCGGCATCCCGCTGCTCGAAGCACTCAACAGCGGCGTGCCTGTGATAGGTTGCACAGGGTCGTGCCTCGAGGAGGCAGGCGGCGAAGGGTCGATCTATGTGGACCCCGATGATGCCGACGGCATGGCTGATGCCGTGGAGCGCGTGCTCAGCGACGACAGTCTGCGCCAGCGCATGATTGCCGACGGACTGGAATACGCCAAGCGCTTCAGCGACGAAAGGCTCTGCGAGGAGTTGATGGCGGTGTACGAAAAAGTGCTGAAATGAAATTTTTGTGAGTTTTCAGCCCCCGCGGCGGCACGGTGTGAGTTTTTGTGAATTGCCAAATCCGCCGAATAAAGTTAATTTTGTTGAACAGGAAATCTAAAATAACCGCATAAACCAAATGAACGTAAAGAAACTTATCCTTGCCCTCGTGCTGCCGTTGGCAGCCGTGGGAGCGAAGGCGGCAACGCCCGTCTATCTCGACGAATCGCAGCCCCTCGACGCACGCGTTGAGGACGCCTTGCAACGCATGACTCTCAAAGAAAAGATTGCCATTATCCATGCGCAGTCGAAATTCTCATCGCCAGGCGTGCCGCGCCTCGGCATTCCCGAGCTGTGGACCACGGACGGCCCTCACGGCATCCGTCCGGAGGTGATGTGGGACGAATGGAACCAAGCAAAATGGAGCAACGACTCCTGCGTGGCATTTCCAGCCCTCACCTGCCTCGCCGCCACATGGAACCCGCAACTGTCGCTGCTCTATGGCCACAGCATCGGCGAAGAGGCACGTTTCCGCGAGAAGGACGTGCTGCTCGGCCCCGGTGTGAATATCTATCGTACACCCCTCAACGGCCGCAACTTTGAATATATGGGCGAAGACCCGTTGCTGACGAGCCGCATGGTGGTGCCCTACATCAAGGGGGTGCAGGACAATGGCGTGGCAGTGTGCGTGAAGCACTTTGCCCTCAACAACCAAGAAGTGAACCGCCACACCACGAATGTCAACGTAGACGACCGCACGCTCTACGAAATCTACCTGCCACCGTTTAAGGCAGCCGTGCAGGAAGGCGATGCATGGAGCATCATGGGCGCCTACGACCTCTATCAGAACCAGCACGCATGCCACAACAAGCGTCTGCTCGTCGACATCCTCCGCAAGGAGTGGGGCTACAAGGGCGCAGTAATCTCCGACTGGGGCGGCACTCACGACACCGAGGAGGCAGCCCGCTACGGACTCGATCTGGAGTTCGGCACCTGGACCGACGGCCTTCACGGCGGTTCGAAGAATGCCTACGACAACTATTTCCTCGCCAACCCATATCTCAACATGATTCAGGAAGGCAAAATCGGCACCGAAGAACTCGACCAGAAGGTGCGCAACGTGTTGCGTCTCACCATGCTCACCGCAATGAACCGCAACAAGCCCTACGGCTCGTTCCATTCGCCGGAACACTATGCAGCAGCGCGCCGCATCGCCGCTGAAGGCACCGTTCTGCTCAAGAACGACCGCGCCATTCTGCCAATCGACACTACCAAGCACCTCAACATCCTCGTTGTTGGCGAAAATGCCATCAAGATGATGACAGTGGGCGGCGGAAGTTCGTCGCTGAAGGCACAACACGAGATTTCGCCTCTCGACGGCCTGCGCGCCAACCTCAAGAACGCTACAGTGGACTACGCCCGCGGCTATGTGGGCGACCCGACGGGCGAATACAACGGCGTGGTCACTGGTCAGGACCTCACCGACAACCGCACGCCAGAGCAACTCATCGCCGAGGCTGTGGAGAAAGCCAAGACTGCCGACTATGTGATTTTTGTGGGCGGCTTGAACAAGAGTGCCGGACAGGACTGCGAAGACTCCGACCGCGACGGCCTCGAGTTGCCCTACGACCAGGACCGCGTGATTGAAGCACTTGCCGCCGCCAACAAGCGACTGGTAGTGGTCAACGTGTCGGGCAACGCCGTGTCAATGCCATGGGTGAAGAAGGTTCCGGCAATCGTGCAGACATGGTATCTCGGCAGCGAGGCAGGCAACGGCATAGCCGACGTACTTACGGGTGCTATCAACCCAAGTGGCAAACTGCCGATGTCGTTCCCCGTTGCGCTCAACGATGTTGGCGCACATAAATACGGCACTTACCCAGGCACTAAGCGCACCGACGGCAGCGGCATCTACGACGTATACTATAAGGAAGGCATCTTCGTGGGCTACCGCGGACTGGAGCACGACGGCGTGAAGCCACTCTTCGCCTTCGGCCACGGACTCTCCTACACCACATTCGCCTACGGCAAACCAACCATCGACAAGACAACCGTTGCAGCGTCCGACTCCGTGAAGGTGAGCGTCAAGGTGACCAACACCGGCAAACTCTACGGTCAGGAGACAGTGCAACTCTACATCGCCGACAAGCAGTCATCGCTCCCACGCCCAGTGAAGGAACTGAAGGACTTCCGCAAGGTGGCTCTGCAACCTGGTGAAAGCACTACGGTTACGTTCACCATCGGTAGCGACGCGTTGGCATTCTTCGACGCCGACAAGCATCAGTGGGTGACTGAACCGGGCGAGTTTGAAGCCATCGTGGCAGCATCCGCAGCCGACATCCGCGGCAAAGTGAAGTTTACGCTGAAATAGTTGGTGCGGTTGCACCCCGACAATTTTGGGCAGACTATATAAAAAAGCGACAGGCGCATCGGCGTCTGTCGCTTTTAGTTTTTTTTATAACCGCTTGATTATTTCTTGAATGTACGGCTGTAAACAACCTTGCTGTCTTTGTCCTTGATTACGACTGTAGTCTCAGAAAGATCGTAGAAAGTGTTGTAGCCTTCTTTTGCTTCCACAGCGTCCATACCTTTGTCAACGGCAGCCTTGAGAGCTTTGAGGCAGTCTTTCTCCTTACCGTTCATGATAACAGTTGTGCTTGAAGAATCAACAGACTTTGCAACCTTTTCAACTTCAGTGAAGATTGCAGACTCTGCACCTGACAACTTGTAGCTCATATAAGAACCAGTAGAAGTGTCGTCAGAAACTGTTACATCATACAAAAAATCGCTCTTAGTTTCGTCGCTACATGAAGCGAAGCCAATGCACATTGCAATCGCAAACATTGTGAAAGCAACTGATTTGATAAGTGATTTCATCTTTTTATAAATTTTTAGTTATTGTGTTTAGAACTCTGCAAATGTAGCACTTATATGCGATAAATTGACAATTTTTGTGGATAAAAGTGCATCGATTGGTTTTTTACCAATTTTTTATTTGCAAAACAGCCAACATTTGATGTATATTTGCAAACAAAAAAATAATCGATACTATGTTTGAACACAAAACTCTAAGAAACCAAGAATTGATGTCGACGTGGAGAGAAAGCTTGAAATCCACGTTCGACGCCGGCAGTTACGAAGGTCGCGACGCGCTGGTGAAGGCGGTGCTCACGGCAGGCAAGCCTCGCTACGACGTGAGTTACGACTACGCCGTGAGAATGATGTACGAGATGCTGCGCGACGGCAAGCCGTGCCCGGCACGCAGCAGGCTGAAAAAGCAGATGTGGGAGGAGATTGGCGAACACGTGCGCCGCACCATGAGCCAGCGCAACTGCACCATCCCCGAGGCGGTGGCAAAGGTGCTCGCCGAGCAGAAGGCGTCGCGCTACTTTCTGTCGAAGAAACAAGCGTCAAAAATAATCTACTATGAAAGCAGCAATAGCCGTAGCCGCCGCAGCGCTGTTTAGCCTCTCAGGGTGCCGCAGCCACAAGGCGGTGGAGCAGACATCAACGGAGGAGGCCACGGAGGTTGCCGCCGACACCGCAACTTTCAGCCACAGGACGCTCACTGAGAGCGGGAGCGATGCTTCAATGGTGGCGATAGAGTTTTTCCCGCCCGACACCGCCGGCCACCAAGCAGTGAGAAAGATAGCCCTGGCGCGGCGCACCGCAACGGCATCGACCGCCACCACAGACACCGCCACGCGCAGAGCACAGCGACAGGAGCAGCGGTCGACGGCAAGCACGGCAGCCACCACACCCCTACGCCCGTGCCGATGGGCGCTGATAGCAGCGCTCGGCACGGCACTGACACTAATCTTGTTAACCTTATACAAAATCAAACGACAATGAAAAACACACGCAAAGTTACTATTTCCATCAGCATCAGCGAGGTGCTGAAAACCGTATGCGCCGAGAGCGCCTGCCTGGCGCTGATGAACGACGGAGAGCACCGCCCAGCGATAATTTCTTCAGATAACCGCCGCCTGCTCACCCTCTATTGCCGCAACGCATGGCTCAACCTCGCGGGCGAGTTGGCGAGCATCGTCGACGCCGATGCGTTTACCGTCGACACCGACGACAATGCCACCACGCTCACCCTGCCGCTACTCCTCGCTGACGACGTGCCAGCGAAGGCACTGCGCCACAATGCCGAGCGCTACATAGCGGCGATGGTGCTTGCCGAATGCTACGCCATGCGCAGCAAAATCTGCGAGCACTTCCGCGACATGGCGGCGAGTGCGCTGGCGGGCCTGCGCCTGACGGCGACACTCACCGACCGCACGGCGTATTGGCTGTAAGCGAGAGTGAAAAAACAAACGGAGCGGGATTTTGCAATATCGCTCCGTTTGTTTATATTTGTGGCTATGAAGAACAAACACTAAAAAACCAAATAAAATTATGAACAGAACAAACTCATTTACCAGCCGGCTGATGGCGGTGGCTCTTGTACTTGCCACAGTGCTGTCGTTTGCTTCGTGCTCCGACAGCCCTGCCGACCTTATCAACTATGTGCCTAACGACACCAAGGCTGTGCTAACATTCAAGCCTAAGGACCTCGCCAAGAAGGGCAACCTTGAGAAATACCTGAAGATGATTCCGAAGAAGGATAAAAACAAGGAGGCCATTGCTTTCGTCAAGGATTGCTTCAACGGCGAGAGCGGCATCAATATGGACCAGATGGTTGTGTTTGAATACGAAAACGTAGGCTACTTGATGTTTATCATCGACGACGTTGACAAGTTCAGCAAACTCGACATCGTTGCCGAAAACATGACAAAGGGCAAGACCGACGACTTCGTGACATTTGAAGGCGACAAGAGCACGCCAAGCATCGTGCTCGACGGCAAGACGGCATGTCTCGGCTTCGGCAACGAAGACCTGTCCGACCTTACCGACGCAATGAAGACTTTCTCGAGCCTCGACAAGGATAAGTCGGTGGCTTCGTTCAAGGGCTTTACTGACAACATGAGCGATGGCGACCTCAATTTCTTCATCAACATCGAAGAGGCAATGTCGATGGCTGGAGGCGCATCGGAGCAGTTGCTCAACAAGGAGTTGAGCCGCTACGGCATCACTGCCGACGACGTGCACATGAAGGACTACATTAACAGCCGCTTGTACATGAGTTGGACGTTTGACAAAGATAAGTTGACCATCAATTCCAAACTGGTTGACGAAGAGGGTAACAATCTCGTAAACAAAATCAACGGCAACCTCACCATCGACACCGAGATTTTGAAATACTTCGACAAGTCGACATCACTTGTCTATGCAACCGTGTTGCCCGACTACGCAAAGAAGATGTACTCGAAGATGATTGAAAGCAACATCTACGACGAAACCCAGAAAGCAATCGTAAGCGAACTGTTTAACAATCTCGACGACAATGTGGCTATCGGCGTAAAACTGTCGGGCGCAATGCTAAAGACTGTTGAATTGGAATGGGGTAACTATCAGTCATTCAACGAGAACTGCGTCACAGTCACACTCGTGGCTAAGTGCAAGAAGAGCCTCAAGGAAGATGTGCAGACGCTCGCCTCAATGATGGGATTTGCAATGGGTGCCGACGGCGCAGTAACGCTCCCTATCGACTCCAACATGACGGCAACCATCAAGGCCGAAGGCAACTACCTCGTGATCACCAACGGAGAACTTGCCTCACAGGCATTCACCGACCCAGGTCTGTTTAAGGGCAAACCAGTGGCAATGATGCTCAACCTGTCAAAAAATTCGCCTGCTGCACAGAGTCTTAAGGCAGCCTATGGCATTGACCTTGACCTCACTACAATTGCCTATAGCGACAAGGACGAGAGCAAGATTGAGGTGAAGGTGAACAACAACACGAAGGACAACGTGCTCGACTACTTCATCGACCTCATCGTAAGCACCGTAGAAGCCAACAGTTAAGGCATTTGCCAGTGTTGGTAGCACCACCTACGGGGTGCAATTACCTGATAATCAACTAACCCCAGGCTAAAACCTGGGGTTAATAATATGGCGCACCTACGGCGCGCTCCCACACGCTGTTGGGCTTGCTCTTATGTTTAATTTGGAAAACTCAATGATATTTTGTTTCTTTGTTGTTGCATCGGTTTTAGAGCCGAAAGCAGATTGAAAACAAGTATTAATTCCAATCACACAAACGCTATGAATGCTTTCGTAGAGAAATGCAATAAGATTTTTGGAGAAACCACTCTCCACTACCATAAATTCGACAACATCGATGCCACTGCCGAAAACCCTTACGAGGCAGGAACCATCGACGACGTGCTGATGCGCAAGAACTGGATTGACGCCGTGCAATGGCACATGGAGGACATTATCCGCGACCCGAACATCGACCCTGTGGAAGCATTGGCGCTGAAACGCCGCATCGACAAGTCGAACCAGGACCGCACAGACCTCGTTGAGGACATCGACTCCTATTTCCGCGACCTCTACAAGGACGTCAAGCCTGCCGCCGATGCCACCATCAACACCGAGAGCCCTGCATGGGCCATCGACCGCTTGTCGATACTCGCGCTGAAAATCTACCACATGCGCCAAGAGGTGGAACGCACCGACGCTTCGGCAGAACACATTGCCAAGTGCACCGCCAAACTCAACGTACTGCTTGAACAGAAGAAAGACTTGTCGGAGGCTATCGGCCAACTACTCGACGACATTGCCGCCGGCCGCAAGTACATGAAGGTGTACCGACAAATGAAGATGTACAACGACGCAGACACCAACCCAGTGCTCTACGCCCAAAAGAAATAACCATACACATCGGGAGGTAACAGTATTGGCTAAGGATTGCAAGACGGTTCTCGTAGCCCGATTCTCAGCACTCGGCGATGTGGCAATGACTGTGCCGGTGGTCTATTCCGCCTGCATGGCCTACCCCGACGTAACGTTTGTGATGATTACGCAGGTTGTGGCTTCGTCGCTGTTTATCAACGCCCCAGCCAACCTGAAGGTGGTTGGCGTTGACGTCAGGGACGAATATAAAGGTCCGCGGGGCATGTTTAGGCTGATGGACAACTTGCGGAAGGACTATGCCTTCGACTGCTTCATCGACCTGCACGACGTGATACGCACCCGCATCATAGGGCTCTACTGCCGCTTGCACGGCATCGCTGTGAGCCGCATCGACAAGGGTCGTAAGGACAAGCGTGCGCTCACCCGCGAGAGGGGCAAGCAGATGCGTCCGCTCATCTCCTCGCGCCAGCGCTATTTCGACGCATTCCAGCGCGCAGGATTCTCGTTCGACGAACTTTTCACTACCATCTACCCCTCTGGGGCAGATGTTTCAATATATTCCGAAATAACTGCCCCCAAGGCCGCCGACGAGCGGTGGGTGGCGATAGCACCGTTTGCCAAACACAAGGGCAAGATTTATCCGCCAGGGATGATGAAACTGGTGGTTGACGAGTTGGCGAAACGCCGCGGCATGCACATCTTCCTCTTTGGAGGCGGAGGCTATGAGCGCGCGGTGCTCGAACAGTGGGAGCGCGAATACCACGACCGCGTGACTTCGCTCGCCGGCAAGCGCTACGGCTTCGCCAAGGAACTGGCGCTGCTGTCGCACTGCGACGTGATGCTGTCGATGGACTCCGCCAACATGCACCTGTCGTCGCTCGTGGGGCTGACGGTAGTGTCGGTGTGGGGCGCAACCCATCCCTACTGCGGCTTTACCGGCTGGCATCAAGATGCCGCCAACGAGGTGCAGATACCCCTAAAGTGCCGCCCGTGCTCGGTGTTTGGCAACAAGCCGTGCCAGCGCGGCGACTACGCGTGTCTGCGCGGCATTGACTACCACACGATAATCAACCATTTGGACCAAGCGATAAACCGACAATGAACGAAGATTTCGACATAAGAAAGAGCCGCATCGACGGCGACAACGACTTTGAGCGCGCCCTCCGCCCGCTCAACTTCGACGATTTCAATGGTCAAGACAAGATTATTGAAAACCTCCGCGTGTTTGTCAAAGCCGCAAGGCTGCGCGGCGAGTCGCTCGACCACACCCTGCTCTACGGCCCTCCAGGCCTCGGCAAGACCACACTGTCAAACATCGTGGCAAACGAACTGGGCGTAGGATTCAAGGTGACCTCTGGCCCGGTGCTCGACAAGCCAGGCGATCTGGCGGGCATCCTCACCTCGCTCGAGGACAACGATGTGCTGTTTATCGACGAAATCCACCGGCTTAATCCCGTGGTGGAGGAGTATCTCTACTCCGCTATGGAGGACTACCGCATCGACATTATGATAGACAAAGGTCCAGGCGCACGCTCCGTGCAACTCAACCTTTCGCCGTTCACCCTCATAGGCGCCACCACGCGCAGCGGCCTTCTCACGCCGCCTTTGCGCGCACGCTTCGGCATCAAATGCCACCTCGAATACTACGATCACGGGGTGCTCACCAACATCGTGCTGCGCTCCGCCCGCTTGCTCAATGTGAAATGCAGCAGCGAAGCCGCCGGCGAGATTGCCATGCGCAGCCGCGGCACGCCACGTGTTGCCAACGCCATACTCCGCCGTGTGCGCGACTTTGCACAGGTGAAGGGCTCGGGCGATATCGACACCGAGATTGCGAAGTATTCGCTCGAAGCGCTCAACATCGACCGCTACGGCCTCGATGAGGTGGACAACAAGTTGCTGCTCACGATAATAGACAAGTTTAACGGCGGTCCGGTGGGACTGTCGACCATAGCCACCGCCATCGGTGAAGACGCCGAGACCGTGGAAGAAGTCTATGAGCCGTTCCTCATCAAGGAAGGCTTCATCAAGCGCACGCCGCGCGGCCGTCAGGTAACGATGCTTGCCTACAACCATCTCCACCGCAACCCCGGCAGCCAGCAGGGCTCGTTGTTTTGACGCATTTGATACATAACACAGAAAAGGCACAGCAGGGAGAAACGCTGTGCCTTTTCTTACTATTGGAAACCCTGTTTCGTCGGCGGCAAGTGTTGACAGAAGGGTTTCGCTAAACCCCGATAGTTGATTTCCCTACGTCTTGTTAATCTGAATTGTTGCCGCCGACGCGCCACTAAATATATAGAATGATTTAAAATGCGCGGAAATTAATCTTGAAGGTCAGGGTTGGATAGACCGTCAGCGCATTGCGCACCTTATTGAAGGCATTGTCGTCCTCAACAATCGACTTGTCGATTTCGCCGTAGTCAGTGTAGAGTTCGGGCTTGCCCTGAATCTGCACGCCGAGGTCGCAGGCAAAGTTGACACGCTTGTTGGGCACTGCACGTCCCCAGCCAATGCCCACATACGGGCGGAAGCCTTTCACCTTCAGGCCACCGGAGATGTTGCCCTTGTCATCGGCAGGAATCTTGTAGTCGCCAATCACCGCCTGAGCGTCAGGGTTGGCGAGTTCTTCGCTGTGGCCCGTGATTTTGAGAATCTTCGTGCCACCGAAATATCCGCCCACAGCCACAAACAGAGGCACCTTTGGCACGGGATAGACGTTGAATATCACCTGACCCTGCACGCGGCCGAGGTCGCCCTGCAGTTGCACTGTCCCTTCGCGGGTCACCGGTGCGCTGGTTGTGGCGCTAGGTACTTGATAGGTGAACTCCGCGTTGGCGTTGAAGGTGATAGCGGGCATATATGACGCACCGGCACGCAGGGCTACGAATTTGGTGATAGGTGTGGCTAGTTCTACGGAGATGCCGTTGGTGCCTACGCCCACGCCGGCCCCCAGATGGTTGAAGATTTCTCTGCTTTGTGCGGGGGCAACGGCAGCCATGGCAAGCATCGCCGTGCCAAGAATCAATTTTTTCATGTCGTTTTTGGTTTTAGTGTTTATCTGATTACTTTCTTTCCGTTCACGATGTAGATGCCTGGGGACAACGGCTCTTTGCATCGGCGGCCGTAGAGGTCGTAGATTACAGCATCCTGCTGCTGCGGCTCAACGGTGATGGCATCAACGCCCGAGGTTATCACGTCGACTGGCGTAACCGTCAGCGAGTATACTTTCACTGGGTTGGTCGTGGTGGTTTCTGCCTTCAGCGTCTTTTCTCCGCGCGACGACTGCAGCATCGTTCCGGAGCCGCTCGCGGCGTAGATGTAGGCGTAGACAGGCTCCTTGGTGTCGTAGTTAATCTTGGTTGTGCCCTTCGTTGTAGAAACAATTTTTATAGGCTCATCGCTGCCAACCTTCACTTGGAGATGCATATTAATGTTGGTGAGGCACTCGATGTCGATAGAGCCGGTGCCGCCCACAACCACAATCATGCCCTGGAACTCGTCGGGGATGTATGGATTGTCGACAACCGTCGTTGCTGCTTCGCTCAGCACGCTCGATGTGATTGGCGTAGAGATGTCGACGCATTTGTCGGTATCGTTGTAGCCGTTGCCCTCATCGCTGAGGTTGTAGTGCACATCGTCGACAGTCGTGTCGTCGAGGTCGGTGTCGTCCGATAGCGATTCGCTGAAGTCGACGGTCTTTTCCGTTTCAATCTGCGGTATTGGCGCCACTTCCGGGCCGATGACCACGCGGCTCTGGAGCACTCCGTCCACGCAGATGCCGCCGTTCGCCGTTTCCTTACCATCGTCGCTGACGCTCACAAATTCGCCGTTGCTCGGCAACTTGAGCACTGTGCCCTTGCCGAGGTTGAAGTAGTACACGCCCTGTATCGCCGCATCGGTAGAGGTGATGTCGAGGGTAGAGTTGTCGATGTAGAGGCTGCCGCCTTCCTTTGGACTGGCCTTCATTTCGATGCCTCTCGCATAATTCTTGAGATAGACGTTGCAGTTCTCGATGTTGAGGCTGGCAAGATACAGATACATGGCAGCCTGGCCCCACTTGCCTTCGAAGTTGATTGTGAGTGAAGGCAAACCCTCCTTGGTGTCGCCGCCGCGGATGGTGAGTGAGCCGCCAGTGTCGTAGCCGTAGTTGATGCCGAGATAACTGGTGGTAATCACGTTGTCGCCGTACAACTCAATCGTGAGGTCGTCGCCAGAGGCATTGATGCCGCAGTCCGACTTATATTCGTTGGTATTGATGTTGGCGTTGGTGAGGGTGAGCGTGTTGTTATAGAGGTCGTACGTAACCGACCCTTTGTCGCTGAGCACATCGTAGCAATTGGTCGATGTGACCTGAATGCCTGCCACCTCAAGCGAAAGGCCAGAGAACGTGTAGTTTGCCGACACCACGTCGCTGCAGTCCTCACCGTCGCTAATCCATACCTTTATGCTGCTCGAGGCGCCTATCTCAAACGGCTCAGTGTATTCCACCACCCCTGTGCTCGAGCCATTCTCCGGGTAGAGAATATAGTAAATCGTTCCCTTGCTGTTAGGGTTGGTCAGCGTGAGGTTGAATGCCTCGTCGTAGGTGCCCGTCTCGTGGGAGAGGACAGCCCCTTCCAGCACGTGGTTGCCGAGGCCTTCCTTCTTGTTGGCGAAGAACGACCACGGCGACTGGTAGTAACTGCCACCAAACGGATAGTAGAGTTCGCAGTTTTTGTAGATGCTCATACCGGTCGAGCCGTAAACAAACTTCTCGGAGTCGGAAGAAAACAGGTCATACCATGTGCTAACGCCGTAGGATTTCTTGTTTATCACCTTCTTCAGTCCGGTGCAAACGGCAAAGGCTTTTACGCCGTAGTCGTTGACCGATTCTGGCAGGGTTATGGATTCCAGTCCGTAGCAATAGCAGAATGCACTACTTCCGATATATGTCAGTGTTTCCGGCAACACCAGTTCCTTCAATGAATTGCAGTATTTGAAGGCGCCGTCGGAGATATACTTCAAGCCAGGGTTGAACGTGATGGACTTGAGCCCCTTGCAGTAAGAGAATGCACTGTAGTAGATTGTGTCCACCTGCTCGGGAATGACCAATGAGGTGATATTCGTGCAATAATGGAAGCCGTTGCCAGCAACGGAAACTACCGGCTTGGCTTCGTCGGTGTCGCTTGGACTGTAGGTCGACGGGATTTCGAGCGCCCCGACGAGGTCGGTTGCCTCGACGGCGGAGTTGCGGCTCACGGTGTAGCCAATCACTTGGGTGCTGTCAGTGTTGTAGACTGGCGAAAAACTTAGTTGCTCCATCGTCACATCGCCCCATACCGCAAACGGGCATACGAGCACTGCGGCAAAAAGCAATGCCTTGAAGAGTGAGGATAATTTTGTCATGTCTCTAATTTTAGATTTGTAATGTTTTTAGTTTTCAGATTTTGCTTGTGACCGTAGACAAAAAAACGTGTGTTGTTTTGCTATCTTCATGTCCTTTTTGGGTTCGGTAAAATTAGGTAAACAAGCGGTTTTCTGACGTGTAAAAAACCGACAAATCCATGACAGAATCGGACAAAATCAGCGTTGATGCTGCTCGCGATAGGCTGTTGGTGAGCAGCGGTACACGCGCTTGAAGGCGTGGGAGAATCCCGAGGCTTCATCAAAGCCGCAGAGGTTGGCAATCTCGCTGATTGTCTTGTCGGGGTTCTCAAGCAGGAGTTTGGCGCACCGCTCCATCTGGATGGCGGAGATAAACATCTTCGGCGACTGCCCAGTCACTTCCTTCAACCGGCGGCTGAAGGTGCGCTCGGTCATGTTCATCATCGCGGCTACCTTTGCCACGCCATAGTCCTTGTTGGTGAGCGCAGCGGCAACAACCGAAAACAGTTGGGTGAGGAATTCCTTTTCGCCTTCGTTCTTGGTTTCGTAGGCCGCCTTGGTGAGGCTCGCCTCTTTCTGCTGGTCGAGAAGGCTTTTCTCTGCTTCGTCGCATTTGTCCTGAAGCGTTTCCACCTTATTGATGATTTCGAGCATCTGCCCACGATGGCGGCGCGACCGCGCACGGACAACCAGTGCGGCGGCGATGGCGAGGATGAGTATCAAGCCCACGGCGATGATGATGTCGCGCGTGTGGGCGGCCTTCGATTGCTTGATTTCGTCGAGCAGTCGGTCGCGCCCAAACTCGGCATTGTATCTTGCCAAGGCATCGGCAGAAGCCTGATGGTAGAGTGAATCCTTCAGCGTGTTGTATCGCTCAAGGGCAATCTTGGCGGAGTCGGGATTGAGCGACCAATAACTCTCGTAGAGCCCTTTGTGGGAATAGACATTGTTGTAGAGGTCACCCATCTGCGAGAATATCGCAGCGGCTTTAGTGAAGCATTCCACCGCCTCGCGCTGCCGCTTCTGCTCGAGATAGACGAAGCCCAACTGATTGAGGGCGATGCCCTCGGAATGCTGGTTGCCCGAGACTTTGAGCATGGCGATGGCGCGCTGATAGGTAGCCTCCGCTTCGTTGTAGCGCTTCAGTCCGGCGAGCGCCGATGCCATCTGCGACAGGCGCATAGCCATCTTGGGCGTGCGGCCGAGGGCTGAGTCGATGGCAAATGCCTTTCGGGCATAGTCGAGCGACTTGTCGTCGTTTTCCAACTTATGGTAGATTTCCGACGCCATGCCCAGCAGGATGGCTTTGCGGCCAGGATTGTCGGCCTTGTCGGCATATTCGAGTCCTTGCAGGATGAACTTCTCAGCCTCGTCGGCATGGTTGGCTGCCATATAGATGCCTGCCAAGGTGTTGAGGCTCGACGATATTTTGTCGGGGTCGCCAAGCGCCATGTTTATCTCTACGCACTTCTTGGTGAATGCCGCCGCAGCAGGGAAGTCGCTCAGGCGCACATTGATAATGCCCAAGAGGTTGAGGCAGTCGGCTCTGTCGTTGTTGGGCCAGCGGAAGAGCGGTAATGCCTTCAGCGCATAGTCCTTGGCGCGGGCATACTCCTGCACGTCGTTGTACCACTCCGCCGCCCAGTACCACACCTGCTGGCGAAGCGAGTCGGCGGGGGTGTTTGCCGCAAACTGTATCTTCGTGTCGGTAAATTCTTGTTTGTCGAGAAAGGCAAAAAACTGGTTGGCGGCTTTCACCGAGCCGCCAGACGTGTCAAACTGCGCCACCAAGCGGTCCGCCTCGTGCCCCTCCGCCAGCATCGCCGCCGGCAGCCACAGAAGAAGCATAGCAATGACGCTCTTCAATGCTCTATTCCCTTTCAACATATTTATACCGTAGAGTTTAACAATATTTGCAAAATTAAAGCAATTTTTGAATTTTCCAACCCCCAAACCGCAAAATTCCAATCGTTAAGGCAGAATTGTTGGTGAAATCCTCAAAATTGCCAACAAGTGAAGGCGCGCCTCTTCGAGGCTCGTTCATTTCTACTTAGCCTCCTCGCAGTGTTTTTCATAATTTTAGCCATGAAAACATTGCGTTTCTATTTAGATTCTACAAAAATGTGCCCCGTAGTGAGCACCGCCAACACTTCTATTTTAACAACATTATTTACAATTTATCAACACGACTATAAACTAATTATCAACGTGTTGCGGAGTTATCAACACATCTGTTAATAACTACATCAACACGATGTTGACAAGTTTGCGTAGGGGCGCAATTATCCCTATGCGCACTTATACATCTACTCTATTTGAGGATGAAGACGGCTTCGCGGCCAAGGTTGAAAAGTAGGTCGAGGATGCTTTTGTGGGGCTGAAAGCCGAATTTCTGCGACCAGATTTGATAGTAGGGTTTTTCTGCGCCAAGCGGAAGAACTCCGTCATGCATGTCGGCTGCGTTTAAAGCCTCCTGTGGCGTTTTCTCGCGGATTGTAAACGTTTCTATGTTCAGGTCTAGAAAGTCGACCACAGCGAAGTGTAGAGCCATATTGAGGTCGGCTATGGTCTGGATGGATGTGTCGGTATAGATTTTTTTGAGGTCGTCGGCAAAATAGTCGAAAAACGGTGTGCGCCCGTAGGCGGAGAAGAGTGCGCCCCAATGGTTGTGGCGCCAGTTGCCGTGCTCCGACAGGCGGATGTCGCCCACCGCCATCGAGCGGTTGGGCTTTTCGAGCGACGCCGAGAGCGACTGGCAACCGTTGGTGCCAACGATGTCCATACGGTTGATATGCTTGTGGTGCTTGTCGTAGGGCTCCGTCAGGTCGATAGCCACCGTGCCGTAGCGAAGCATGGCAGCGTAGTAGTCTACGCTGCCAGCATAACGCGACGAGAACACAGCCTTAAAGGTGTTGTCCATCGGCTTATTTTTTGTCGGGGTTTGCGGTCTTCAGCACGCGGTTCCAGCGGATGCCCGAGAAGAACGGTTTGTCTTCGTCGAACGAGATGATCACGAACATCGGCGTGCCTACGATGTGGTCCTCAGGCACGAATCCCCAGTAGCGCGAGTCGAGCGAGTTGTCGCGGTTGTCGCCCATCATCCAGTAGTAGTCCATCTTGAATGTATAGGCGTTGGCCTCCTTGCCATTGATGAAGATTTTGCCGTCGCGCACCTCGAGGTCGTTGCCCTCGTAGTTGCGGATGCAGCGTTCATAGATAGGCAGGTTGAAGAGCGTGAGTTTGAGCGTAGCGCCCTTCTTCGGAATCCAAATGCCCCCGTGGGCGAAGGTTGCAGCGTAGTTGGCGCGCGTCCAGCCATAGTAGCGAGTGATTGGGTAAGGCGGACAAGCCTCAGCCACCTCCGAAGGCACAACCTTAACAACCTGAGTAAGAGCCTTGAAGTCGGCCACAGCCTTGCGGGTTAGAGGCACAGACTCGTAGTAGGTGCCCTCGTCGCTCTGCTGCAACGTGCGGCGGTCGGCATTGCTGATGCCCAGCGCTTCCCATTCGGCTTCGCTTATTTCCTGTCCGTTGGTGTAGATATTGTGGTTAAACTGTACGTTTTCAGGCTCTTTGAGCGGCTGACCATTGATGTAGACCACTTGGTCGACAATCTTCAGATAGTCGCCTGGCAGACCAATGCAGCGCTTCACATAGTTTTCGCGGCGGTCAACGGGACGGTACATCACATTGCCGAACGTTTCCGGATGCTTCTTCACCGCCTCGCGTCCGAGGGCAAGGCACTGCTTGCCGAAGTTGTAGTCGTAGTATACTGTAGGCGACGTTGGGTTCATCTGCTTGAAACCCTCGATGTAGCAGATGGTGTAGTAGTCGGGGTTCTGCACGTTGAAGGCGATGGTGTCGCCAGCAGGGAAGTTGAACACCACAATATCGTTGCGCTCAATGCTGCGGTAGCCTTTGAGGCGTCGGTAAGAAAGTTCCGGATGATCAAGGTAACTCTTGGTGTTGATTATAGGGAATGTGTTCTGGCACAGCGGGAAATGTATCGGAGTAATAGGCACACGCGGACCGTAGCACATCTTGTTGACCCACAGGTAGTCGCCCACGAGCAAGGTTTTCTCGAGCGACGACGACGGGATTTTATAGTTCTGTCCTATAAACGTGAAGATGATGTAGACGAGCACCAACGCATAGACGATGGCGTCGACCCAACTCATCACCGTGCGCAGCACAGGATTTTTCGACGATTTCCACCAGTCCCACTTGATGTAGTGGGTCAAGTAGATGTCAAACAACAACGGATAGAGCAGTAGCCACCAGAAGTTGCCGAGCCATATCAGAAACAAAAGGAAAAGCACAGTGACCACGGCAAAGCGCGCGCGGCGTGTGGTCTTGGTTGCCTGCAACCGTTGCTTGAATGTCTTGTTGTCCATATGATGAGTTGTGTTAAAAGTCAAAAATGTCGTTCATTGTGAAGCATCCCTTCTTGCCGTTGATCCATTCGGCGGCAACCACCGAGCCGAGGGCGAAGCCGCGGCGCGAGAATGCCTCGTGCTCGATGACTATGCGGTCGTCGGCAGAGGTGTAGGTGATGATGTGGGTGCCAGGCACCTCGCCTTCGCGCACAGCCTCAATGTGGATCGCGTCGGAGGCTTCCGACGTTTCCGACCACGATTGCTTGCGGTCGATGTTGTCGATGATGCCTTGCGCAAGTGTGATGGCAGTGCCGCTTGGGTGGTCGAGTTTGTGGATGTGGTGCACCTCCTTCATCGCCACGTCATATTGCGGGAAGTTGTTCATTATCTTCGCCAGGTACTTGTTTACGGCAAAAAATGCGTTGACACCTATACTGAAGTTCGACGAGTAGAGAAACGCGCTGCCGTTGCTTTGGCACACGGCTTCAGCCTCCGCCATGCGGTCGGTCCAACCCGTGGTGCCCGACACCACAGTCACTCCCCTCTCGAGCGCTTTCGTCACATTGGCGAAAGCCGCTGCCGGCACCGAAAACTCGATAGCCACATCTGCAGAGAGGAAAGCCTCGCTGTCGAAATCCTGCTGATTTTCCGATGTGATGATGCACACCACCTCGTGTCCGCGTTCGCGGGCAATGCCCTCAATGGCCTTGCCCATCTTGCCATAACCTATTAATGCAATTTTCATATCTGCAAAGATAGTGCAAGCCGAGGGAAATGAAAAGGAACTTGTTCCAATTTTCATTTCCGAGGCACCGCCTATCTTATTCAAAGTAGTGCAAGCCGAGGGAAGAGCAAAACAAGTTTACTTGATTTTGCTTATCCGAGGCGCAGCCTATCTTATCAAAAGATAGTGCAAGCCGCTACGATAGTGTTGGTGGCGCCGCTTACAGGGCGCAATTAGTTGATTATCAACATCCCCAGGCTGAAGCCTGGGGTTATCAATACGGCGTCCCGATGGGACGCTCTTCCTCGCAAAATAATTCACGCAAGGTCACTCACAGCACCAAGAGACAGTCGGCAAGGTGCATTCTTCCTCGCAAAAAGGTCGCATTCTACCAATTAATTTGGGGGAAGAGACGGTTGAAGGATTTCTTGTCGCCGACGAGGACGGGGCAATAGCGCTTCACCACATAGACTATGGTGAGCAACGTGGCGGCTGCAAGCAAGAACACCAAGGTAAAGCCCAGAGGAGGCCATACGTGTAGATGACTATCGACCAAACAATAAACATAGCGCCAGCAGCGCACTACCCCACCATTGAGATAATAGTAGATCAGGCTGTTTGCGCCGATGTAGCAGATGGTGTTGAGATGCCTATTGTAGGCAAGGTTTACGAGCAGGAGCATCATTGCTATGCCCACGATGGTGTAGACCATAAACAGCGGGAAGTTGGTCAGCGACTGGTTCCAGAACACATTGTTTGTGGCGTTGTGGAGCACAGCCTTTTCCACCCACATCAGTGCGGCATAGATTGCCGCCACTACCACCAGCGACTTCCATTTGAGCAGATGGCTGAACAGGTGTTCATAGATGCGGTAGAAAAATCCCAGTCCGAAGAAAAACACCACGAAAAACGCCTTGTCGAGTTGATAAGGCAAAATACTGTCGGTAAGCAATTTTATGCCTATTCCTATGCCCACACTTACCACCATAAAGGCGGCTATGACCTTAAGATTTTTAGTTTTTGAGAGCACAAAGGCAAACAACAGTTGCGCCACACCCAACGACACCACAAACCAAGTGGCATAGCCGAGCATAATGGTTTTAACGCCATCCATTATTGGGTCGTGGTTTGCCATGCATTTAGGCACAACAACGATGGTTGTGAAAATAAGATACGTCCAAACGATGCCGCGCAAAATCTGCTTCAGTTTCCGCCGCAGCGAAAACTTATGGTAGTCGGAGGTGAAGACGTAGCCCGACAGAAAGAAGAAAAACGGCATGCGGAAAAAGGAGAAGATCTCCTTTGTGCCAGTGTCGACTATGGGCAGATACTCCTCGGTGTGGAACAATAGCACCAACAGGATGCTTATGCCCTTGCCCAGGTCAACCCATTGCTTCCGTCCGTTGGAATCGTAGAGGTTGAGCATCAGGCGTTATTTGACCACAAGAATTTTTGTGACGCATCCGCTTGAATGTCCGTCCTCGTTTTGCGAAGCAAAGACATAGTACACACCAGTGTTTACGCGCGAGCCGTCGCTGTTGCAGCCGTCCCACACAAACATACCGCCAGTCGACCGTCCGGAATAGAGCACATTGCCCATCGAGTCGGCAATCTTCACGAGCGAGTTGTCCATCAGTCCGGCAATGGTGATGTGTCCGCTATAGTCGGGACGCACGGGGTTAGGATAAGCGTAGACGTCGCTGTAGTCGGCTTGCGAAGGCGAAGCGTCGCTCTCGTAGATGAGCATACCCTTCTTCGTACCTATAAACACGCGGTTGTCGTCGGTGCTGCACTCCACGTCGGTGATAAGGTCGTCGGTGAGCGTAGAGTTTTCGGTGGTGAAGTGCTCAATAATTTCGCTGCCGTCCGACTTCACGAGATAGAGTCCGGAAGTGGTTGTGCCAATCCATTTACGGCCTGCGCCGTCGATGGCTATCGACGAAACGCTGATACCGTCGAGCAAGTAGTCGGCGAGGTTGGTACCATCGTTGCGCGGCACTTTGATGCGGTTTATTGTCAACGTACCGTTGATTATGTTTGCCGGGTTGTTGATTACGCACACACCAGTGTTGGTACCGAGCCAAATTTTGCCGTCGGAGTCTTCCTCAATGCAGAAGATGTAGCCAATGTCGATGCTCTTGCCGTCCTGATCGGTGTAGGACGAAAGGGTTTTTATAACGTCGTCGGAATTGTCGAGCGGAGTGTTGTTGGTGTCGATCACTGCCAACTTGGTTTTCCAAATATTGGTAGAGGCAATCACATAGCGGCCGTTCTTGGTCACGAGCATTTCGTTCTCATAACTCATCGGAGCGCCGATGTTTGTTGATATAAAGTCGTCTTTCGTAACACTACTGCTATAGAGTTTTGCCTTCGGCAGAACGTAAATCTGTGCGTAGGAAGAATTATTGTAGTTGTAGAAAATAAACCAAAGGTTTCCGTCCTTGTCAAATTCAAGGTCGGTGACGTTGCACACATAGTTTTTGTAGAACGGTGAATTGGTTTCGTCAAACTTCTGCACCTGCTTGCCGTCCTCAATGCAGTACACGCCTTCGAAATACGTACCGAACCAAAT
>CAVEIP010000006.1:36933-37612 GCA_963615935.1 [Ruminococcus] lactaris
ACCAAATCTTCGACTTGTCGTTGGGGTCGATTGCCAAGCCGTAAGGACTCTTCAGCGTGCCGCCCGAACTGCCGTTGGTGAGAGTGTACTCGGTAGGCGCAAGGTTTGACCATTTGCCGTCCTTCAGCATAGACAAAGCAATATCTTTGCGCGACGATGCACCTTTGTAGTTTATACCCGAGTTCATCGAGTAGAGCGCGCCGTTGTAGTATTTCAGATAGTACGGCTCAATCACTGTCGTGGTGTTTGGCAGATAGTAGTCGTGGAGCACGGTGATGGCGCTCTCCCCTACCGAAAATTCGCGCAGACCTTTGGCATCAAGATTCCAAAGCCCTTTGCCGCTGTAGGACGACAGCAATGTGCCGTCGACGCCTTCTGGCAGAGTAACGGTGTTTTTTGTGCCGTCGGCTGATATTTCAATGTATTTTCCTTTATATGAAGCAATTGCCTTGTCGCCGCTCATCGAAATGTTGCCCGGAGTGGTATTTTCGATGGTTATGGCACTTATCTGCGTAGGGTCATCGCCAACCTTCACATAGTAGAGCCAGCCCGTTTTGGTGACGAAACTGCTGAATGAAATCTTGTACATCGACACACTCTGTTTCAGTGTAGTTTCGCTGAAGCAAGAAATCTCATAGTGCGAGCCTTTTTTCTGCGTCACTTGCAGTTTATTGTCGAA
>CAVEIP010000006.1:37622-45352 GCA_963615935.1 [Ruminococcus] lactaris
TCTCTTGTATGTTGTTGTGGTAGCCAGCGAAGATATTGTTGTCGGTGGCAAGGATAGAAGTGAAAGACTTACCATAGTTAAACGACTCCTTGGTGACGCACTTGTCGCAGTCCACCACCATATAGCCGAAATCGGTAGCCACATAAGCCATATTGCCGTCGAAGTCCACATCGTTGATTGCCTTCGACACCGAGAGAATTACATTCTTAAGGTCGGGAATGTTGTCCACACGGCCGTTGTCGCGCACAATGTCGATGTTGGAGTTGGAATAGACCACCATCAGAAACTTCTTGTCGTAGTTGTAGTAGATGCTTGAGATGTCGGTGTCGGTCATGCCGTTGATTTTCGTGTAGTAGACCGTCTCGTCGGCACTCTTGTCGTAACTGTAAAGCCATCCGTCGGCAAGGTAGTAGACCTTGCTGTCGGTGTCAATCAGTCTGGTGCTTGCTGTGCCCGAAAACACTGGATATATGCTCCAACTGCCCACTTCCTGGGCAATCGCAGAAACTGACATTACAAGCAGCAACAACGCTGCGAAAATTGTTTTCTTCATCATAGTGTCTTTTTTAGAAAGGCAATTAATTTTTCAGTGGCTTTAGCCCTGTGGCTTATGGCGTTTTTCTCTTCAGCCTTCATCTCGGCAAACGTGCGGCTTTCGCCCGCAGGCACAAAAACCTTGTCGTAGCCAAATCCGCCTTCGCCGTGTCGGCTAGTGGCAATGGTGCCGTCGATGCGTCCTTCAAACTCGTGCACCTCATCGCCTTCGATAAGGGCGATGACCGTGCGGAAATGCGCATTGCGGTCCGACTTGTCAGCGAGTTCACCGAGCAGTTTGTCGATGTTGCGCTCGGAGTTGCAGTCCTCGCCAGCATAGCGTGCTGAATAAACGCCCGGCCGCCCGTCGAGAGCATCCACCTCGAGACCCGTGTCGTCGGCAAAACAGTCGTAGCCATATTTGTCCTTCACCCAGCGCGCCTTTATCAAGGCGTTGCCCTCGAGAGTGGCGGCTGTTTCGGGGATGTCGTCGTGGCAGTTGATTTCAGAAAGACTCAGAATATTGTATTCTTCACCTGCTATTGCTCTTATTTCCTGAAGCTTGTTTTTATTGTTAGTTGCGAATACAATATTCTTCATATCTTTCTAATTCTTTGTTTTATAAAACGTTGTTTTCAGTGATTTATTTTACCACGATGTTTACAATCTTGTTTGGCACCACGATGACCTTAACGATGGTCTTACCGTCGAGCCATTTTGCAGAGTTCTCGTTTTCGCGGGCCATACGCTCCACTTCAGCCTTGTCGGTTCCGTTAGGCACCTGCATGTTGAAGCGCGCCTTGCCGTTGAACGAAACGGCGTAGTTGACCGTAGCCTCAACAAGGTATGCCTCGTTGTGCTTTGGCCATGCAGCGTCGCAGACTGTGGTGGTGTTGCCGAGCGCGTGCCACAACTCTTCAGCGATGTGGGGAGCGAACGGTGCAAGAAGCACTACAAGGTCCGAAAGCACTTCGCGCTGGTTGCATTTCGCAGCCGAAAGTTCGTTCACGCAAATCATGAACGCGCTCACTGAAGTGTTGTAGGAAAAGTGCTCAATGTCCCAAGTAACTTTCTTGATGAGTTTGTGGACCGACTTAAGCGCTTCTGCCGACGGCTTGTCGTCGCTTACAAGAAGAGTGTCGCCCTTGTAGAAGAGGTTCCACAACTTCTTGAGGAAGCGGTTTACACCGTCGATGCCGTTGGTGTCCCAAGGCTTGCTCTGCTCCAACGGGCCGAGGAACATCTCATAGAGGCGGAGAGTGTCGGCGCCATAGTGCTCAACAATGTCGTCAGGGTTGACCACGTTGAACATTGACTTCGACATCTTTTCTACTGCGTAGCCGCACACATATTTGCCATCCTCAAGCACAAACTCCGCGTTGTTGAATTCCGGACGCCATGCCTTGAATTTCTCCACGTCGAGGATGTCGTTGCTCACGATGTTCACGTCTACGTGGATTGGTGTAGTGTCGTAGTTCTTCTTCAGTCCGTAGGAAACGAAGGTGTTTGTGTCCTTGATGCGGTAAACGAAGTTTGAACGACCCTGAATCATGCCCTGGTTGATGAGTTTCTTGAAAGGCTCTTCCTCACAAACCACGCCGTTGTCAAACAAGAACTTGTTCCAGAAACGGCTATAGATAAGGTGACCCGTAGCATGCTCCGTGCCGCCGATGTAGAGGTCAACGTTGCGCCAGTACTCATCAGCCTGCTTCGAAACCAATGCCTCGTGGTTGCGGGGATCCATATAGCGCAGATAGTAGGCCGACGAGCCTGCGAAGCCTGGCATTGTGCAGAGTTCGTAAGGGTAGCCTTCAGCAGTGTTCCAGTTTTTGGCGCGGCCCAATGGAGGCTCGCCTGTTTCGGTAGGCAAGAACTTGTCTACCTCCGGCAGTTCGAGAGGCAACTTGTCCTCGTCGAGCACGTGAGGAATGCCGTCCTTATAGTAGACAGGGAATGGCTCGCCCCAGTAGCGTTGGCGGCTGAAGATAGCGTCGCGCAGACGATAGTTTACCTTCACCTTGCCAATACCTTTTTCCTTGATGAATTTCTTTGTAGCAACGATGGCTTCCTTCACCTCCATGCCATTGAGGTTGAGTTCCTCGCCTGCCGAGTTTATCATCTTGCCTTCCTTGGCATCGAAACTTTCTTCCGACACGTCGCAACCTTCAATCAGCGGAATGATAGGAAGGTCGAAGTGGCGCGCAAACGCGTAGTCGCGGCTGTCGTGGGCAGGCACTGCCATGATGGCGCCTGTACCATAGCCGGCAAGCACATAGTCGCTGATCCATACAGGAATTTCTTTGCCTGTAAGCGGATTGACAGCATACGAGCCAGAGAACACGCCCGACACTTGTTTGTCTATCAAGCGCTCACGCTCCGTTTTGTGTTTGATTTCCGCAAGATATTTGTCAACGGCTTCGCGCTGCTCTGCCGTAACGAGTTTTTCTACATATTCGCTCTCTGGAGCAAGTACCATGAAGGTAACGCCGAAGATTGTGTCGGCACGTGTGGTGAAGATTTCGAGGTTGATATCCTGTCCCACTACCTTGAAGTTCATCTCAGCACCTTCCGAACGACCAATCCAGTTGCGCTGGGTTTCTTTCAGCGAGTCGGTCCAGTCGATGGTGTCGAGGCCGTCGAGCAAACGCTGAGCGTAGGCCGACACACGAAGGCACCACTGATTCATCACTTTCTGCTCCACAGGATAGCCGCCGCGGATCGACACACCCTCGCTCACCTCGTCGTTGGCAAGCACGGTACCGAGTTTTGCACACCAGTTCACCATTGTCTTGCCGCGGTAAGCGATGCGGTAGTTCATCAGCACATCGCTCTGCTGCTTCTCGTCCATAGACTTCCACTCCTCAGCAGTGAAATGCAACTCTTCGCCGCAGGCAGCCTCTACGCCATTGGTTCCTTTGCTTTCGAAGGCAGCAATCAGTTTGTCGATGCTTTCAGCCTTGTTACTCTTGAGGTCGTAGTAACTCTTGAACATCTTGATGAATGCCCACTGCGTCCATTTGTAGTACTCAGGGTCGCAAGTTTTCAGTTCGCGGCTCCAGTCGTAGCAAAAACCAATCTTGTTGAGTTGCTCGCGGTAGCGGTTGATGTTGTTTACAGTAGTTACCTCAGGATGCTGACCTGTTTGGATGGCATACTGCTCTGCAGGCAAGCCATAGGCGTCGTAGCCCATTGGGTGAAGCACATTGAAGCCCTGGAGGCGCTTGTAGCGCGAGAAGATGTCGGAGGCAATGTAACCGAGAGGGTGACCCACATGGAGACCCGCTCCCGACGGATAAGGAAACATGTCGAGCACGTAGTATTTAGGGCGCGACTCGTCAATTTCCGTTTTGTAGACATTGTTGTCTTTCCAATACTGTTGCCAGCGTTGTTCTATCTCTTTGTGATTGTATTCCATATATTGTAGTTTTTTTATTTAATCAAACCAAGATTTTTTGAAATCTCGAGCATCTTGTTGATTGGGCGCACGGCCTTCTCACACAGTTCCTCGCTGATTTCTATTTCGGGAGCCTCAAACTTGAGGCAGTTGTAGATTTTCTCAAGAGTGTTCATGCGCATGTAGAAGCATTCGTTGCAAGCACATGTGCTGTCGTCGGGCGGCGCAGGGATGAATTCCTTGTCGGGGCACGCCTTCTTCATCTCGTAGAGGATGCCCGACTCCGTGACCACAATAAACTGGCGGGCATCCGACTTGATGGCATAGTCGAGCAGCCCTTTCGTGGATCCAACCTTGTCGGCAAGCACGAGCAGACTCTTCTTGCACTCTGGATGGGCGAGCACCTTCGCCTCGGGATATTGCTGCTTCAGTCCAACGAGTTTAGACAGCGAAAATTTCTCGTGCACCATACACGCACCGTCCCACAGTTTCATCTGCCGTCCGGTGAGGCTATTAATGTAGTTGCCCAGGTTGCGGTCCGGACCGAAAATAATTTTCTGGTCCTTCGGAAAACTCTCCACAATCTGGCAGGCGTTGGAAGAAGTGACCACCACATCGGTCAGCGCCTTCACATCGGCTGTGGTGTTGGCATAACTCACCACAATGTGACCGGGATTCTCGTCGATGAATTTCTGCAGGTCGGCAGCCTTGCAACTATCGGCAAGCGAACAGCCAGCATTGAGGTCGGGCACGAGCACCTTTTTCTTTGGCGACAGAATCTTCGCCGTTTCGCCCATGAAGTTCACTCCGCAACTCACAATCACGTCGGCCTCCGTCTGCGCCGCTTTCTGCGCTAGCGCCAAACTGTCGCCGATGAAGTCGGCAATGGCCTGCACATCGTCACGCTGATAGTAGTGGGCAAGAATCACTGCATTCTTTTCCTTCTTCAGTTTGGCTATCTCTTTAACCAAATCCATACCCTCCTCAATGGGAGCATCTACGTAACCTTTATCCACAGTTATTATTTTATATATTTTTCTTTTTTGTTTTTAAAAAGGAAATTTATGTTGTTACTATTAGCGCGTTGATAACTATAGTAACTTTTCAGCCGTTTTCTTGCTTTTTAAGTTATCGACGCATTTGCTTGCGTTATCAATAATCTATCAACAGGCAATTCCCTTATTTTTCAGTTTTATAGGGGTTTTATCAACACCCTGTAAACAATTGGCAAAGTTAGTAAATTCTTACGATTTTCCGACCTTGGGAGTGTTGAAAAGGTGTTTAATAAGCGATAATTGTTTTATGCTAACTTTTTTGGAGTTACGAAAGTTTTGTGCATACCGTGTTGATTTATAGAATGCAAGTTTTTTCTTTCAATATTTGTTGATAGGTTTTCAACGCTTGTCAACAGGTTATCAACACCATTTTCACTACCCTCTCCTACCTTTCTACTCTCGCCTTTTTACTACCTTTGCAGTCAGTAAATTAAAAACTAAGATGAAGAAGAAATCGATGGAAGAACTTGCGCGCGTGTCGTGCGAGGAATATCATAAGGTCAGCAAGTTGCCGCTGGTGGTGGTGCTTGATGATGTGCGCAGTCTCAACAACATAGGTTCTATTTTCCGCACTGCTGATGCCTTTCTTGTTGAAAAAATCTATCTGTGCGGCATCACTGCCACCCCTCCCAGCCCGGATATCCACAAAACGGCACTCGGAGCGGAGGATTCTGTAGAATGGGAGTATGTTGATAATGTTGAAAGTCTTGTTGAAAACCTTCAGCGCGACGGCTACCAAGTGTGTGCCATTGAGCAAGTTAACGGTAGTGTTAATATGCTCGACTTTGTTGTTGATAAGTGTGGCAAATATGCCGTGGTGCTCGGCAACGAGGTGAAGGGCGTGAAGCAAGATGTGGTTGATAAGGCTGACTGCTGCATAGAACTCCCTCAATACGGTACAAAACACTCGCTCAACGTGTCGATAACTGCCGGCATAGTGATGTGGCAATTCTTCTCAACAATGCGTTGACAACGGTTGTTAACAACGTGTTGATAATGCAAAGACAATACTGATTGTCAGCCAAGAAGGTTGTTTATAACTTGTCAACATCGTTGTTATGAAAAGGAGTGGAAAAATTTTATTTGACAATTTAAAAAGTGTTTGTTACCTTAGCGGAACAAATGATTCAACTCAAAAACAAACGCATCGATTAATGATGGAAAACAGATATTGTGTAATTATGTGTGGCGGCGTTGGCAGCCGTTTTTGGCCGTTCAGCAAATCGTCAGCCCCAAAACAGTTTATCGACTTCTTCGGCACTGGCCGCTCATTGCTCCAGATGACTTTCGACCGCGTGGCAGAAATTGTGCCTGTAAGAAACATTCTCGCAATCACCAATGAGCAATATGCTCCTCTGGTAAAGAAACAACTCCCCGACCTCGCCGACGATCAGGTGCTCCTTGAACCCGACCGCCGCAACACGGCGCCTTGCATTGCCTGGGCTGCTTACCATGTGCGCGCCATCAATCCTAACGCTATGATGCTCGTCACTCCGTCGGACCATCTTATCCTCAAGGAGGATGCTTTCCGAAGCAATGTGGTGAAGGGCTTCGACTTCCTGTCGCGCCACCGCAACGGCCTGCTCACTCTAGGCATCAAGCCTAACCGTCCGGAAACGGGCTACGGCTACATCCAAATAAGTAAGGAAGAGGCTGAAGAAGGTATCACCAAGGTGAAGACATTCACAGAGAAGCCAAATGAGGAACTGGCAAAGGTGTTTGTGAAAAGTGGCGAGTTCTTCTGGAACTCGGGCATATTCCTTTGGTCGGCAGATGCCATCATTGATGCCTTCCACGACTATTGTCCCGACATTGCCATGCGCTTCGACAAAGGTCTCGGTTCGTTTGGAACAAAGAAAGAGGAAGAGTTTATCAACAAGGAATTCCCCGCATGCCCCAACATTTCGATTGACTACGCGGTGATGGAAAAGAGTAAGGACGTGTTTGTGGAGTGTGTAGACATAGGCTGGAGCGACCTTGGCTCGTGGGGCGCATACTACGAGAAGTCGCCTAAGGCAGAAAACCACAACGTGATCCACAACTGCCGCACGGTGATAAGTAACTGCGAGGGCAATGTCTTCGCTGCCAAAAAGGAAAAACTCATCGTGGCGTCAGGACTGAAAGACTACATCGTGGCCGACAATGACGACATCCTGCTCATCTGCCCTCTCTCCGAAGAGCAGAAGATAAAGCAGTACGTCAACGAGGTGAAAACCAAATTCGGCGACAAATACTTGTAGAAGAAATTAAAAGAAAAAGCGGTGTCTATCTTTGACGCCGCTTTTTTCAATTTAGCAGAGTGCAATTTTTTGTCCGTCTGCTATGTCGAGCGACACTTCAAGATCTAATGCAGAAAAAATTCTGCGTAAAGTGGAAAGTCTGAGATTTACTCCTTTCTCTATGCTACAGATGCGGGCACGTTGCACACCGATACGTTCACCAAGTTGTTCTTGTGTAAGATGTTTTGATTCTCTTGCTTTGCGAATAGCAAGGCCAACAAGATAATCTTCAACCTTTGCCTCGTAGTCATCGCGCAAAGGAGTACCTTTCTTTCCAAGAGTCAAATCCAATGCCTCTTCTTGTGTATAAACTTTCATTTTTTCCATATATGCAAAATTAACTCTTTGTTTTTATATAGCAAAACATTTTTCTTTTTCGTTGTGAGTTGTAGTGCTTAGTAGTCGAATAATCACTACTTTTGCAGACTGAAATTATAAAAACATAATAATGAAGAAACTATTTCACAT
>CAVEIP010000007.1:0-5366 GCA_963615935.1 [Ruminococcus] lactaris
GTATCCACGACTTGCCGTCGTAGGCAAAATAGTGGTCGAGCGAAGTGGAAATTTGCGCTATCGTTTCGTATTCCGGAGCGATAATCTTCTCGCCGTTGGCGTCGATCACAAACTCCTTGTCGCCATCGTGCACCATGTAGCGGTCTTTGGATGCGCGCAAAATACCCTCATAGCGGGCACGCACCAGCACTTCGCCGTCGGTAGAGATGATGCCGTAGGAGTTGTCGTGGCAGAACACCGTCTTGCCCTCGTCGATGAAGTAGCATCCGCTCGGCTCCATCTTGTTGTTGGTGAACTTCTCTTCGCCTTCCTTGTCGACAAACACCACCTTGTCGCCTTTCTTCATGGCGCAAGTGCCGTTGTGGTAGAGCGAAAGCAAGTCGTAGCGGCTTGTGCTGAACGATTTGAGCACGTCGCCTTTCTTGTCGATGAGCACGATTTTCTCGCCTTTCAAGCCGAATGCGCGTCCCTCGCAAAAGTTGGTCACGCCTTCATATTTTGCGGCAATCACTTCGTCGCCCTTCTTGTCGAGAAATCCCCATTTGCCGTCCTTGCAGAATGCAGCGAGACCCTCGCTGAAGCCGCGTGTCGACGACACGTTTTTCGGGAGTTTTTTCACCTCCTCAAAATCCTTGTCGATGATGGTGATGCCTTTGCCCTCTTTTACGGCAAAAGTGACGCCCTCGGGGCCAAAGAGGCCGAGTTGAGTGAACTTGCCCTTGCTGATAGGGTCTTTCGGATTGTCGATGTCGTAGCATTCGTAATAGCCTTTGGAGTTTTTTACGACAAACAGTCCGTCGCACACCATCGAAGGCATCTCTTCGAAATCGTTTTTGCACAGGATGTCGCCGGTCTTCGTGTCGAGGATGCTCCACTTCTCTTCGCCGTCGAGCACCACAGGCACATAGCGCACCTTGTCGTCACTGCTGTCGCAACTCCACAAAGCGCATGCCGCCACTATGGCAAACAGCGCTGTCTTCAGGAAACTGTTGATTTTCATATGCGGTAAAAATATTTTTTCAAAAATAGTATATTGTCGGCTCAAAAGCAAATTTTTGTTAAGCAATGTGGCGGCGGGCAAACACAAAAAGAGCCGCCCCCGCGGTGGGGACGGCTCCTATTGGATTATGGGTTTCGGCTGTTGGGCCTACTTCTTCACGATGCGTGTTGCGGTAACGCTGTCGGCTGTTGCCACGCGTACCACGTAGACACCTGCTGCCAGGCCGTCAACATCAATCTGCGAAGCGTTTTCAGCCACCTTAACAAGGCTGCCGGCTGCGTTGTAGATGCTCACCTTTGCATTGTCGGCTCCAGAGATGTAGAGCGTAGAAGCGACAGGGTTCGGATAAACGCTCACCTTGGCATCGCTCTTCACTGCATCGACACCGCCGAAGTTTGAGAAGTGCTCAAAGTAGAAGTCGTCGAAGAATGCAGCGAGGCCGTCGGTTGTGGTGTGGCGCACGGCTACATAGATGTCCTGACCAGCATAACTGCTGAGGTCAACGCTGTAGTGCTGCCACTCCTTGTCGTAGTAAGGCATCTCGGTTGAAGCCATCACAGTTGAGAAACTTGCGGTGTTGGTGTTGTCGGTAGTCGACACGAGTACTTCAACGCTGCTTTTGCTGTTAGGATAGATAGCATAAATCGATTCCCAGTTGCGGGCGTAGAAGTGGAACATCGAAGCGGATGTTGCAGTGAGTTTCTGGCTGATGATCCAGTCGTCGGCAGCCTTGCCCTCTTCCGAAGGAGCGATGGCCACGAGAGTCTGGTTGCCGCTTACCGGCTCAAGCACGTTGTTCCAGTCGGCGTCGTTCTGCACGGTGTAGGCGAATGCTGCGCCGCGTTGCGGATAGCTCATGCCGGTCATAGCCTTCGTAGCGAGGCCGTCAACGTCGATGGTGGTGAAGCCTGCAGGAGAGAATGCGCCTGGAGTCTCGTCCTCGAAGTTGTAGTAGTGAGAGTCGGCATCGAGTGCGCGTCCACTAACAGGAAGCGAGATTGCGTAGCCGCCTTCAAATTCAACGGTCATTTCGTCGCTCACTTGAGCGGAAGTGTTGTAGGCGTTGAATGTGATAGAGAACGGCACGCCCTTCTTCGAATCGATGGTTGTGCCGGCAGCGAGGTCGGTTGAGAAGTTCACCTTGCCGAACTTCACGGCCTTGATGGTCAATGCCGAAGCGCCCTCGTTGATTACGGAGAACTTCTGAGTAGAGTTGACCGACTTGCCGTAGTTCACCGTTCCAGCGTTCCATTCCGACGCGTTGAACGAAGCCTTTGTGCTGGCAGAAGCCTTGATGGTGATAAGGTCGAGAGCCACACCCTTGGCGTTCACGTAGTTGTGGCCTGCATAGCGCCAACGGAACGAAACGGTCTTGCCAGCATAGGCAGAGAGGTTTACGGTCTCGAGATACCAGTAGCGAGTTTCGCTGTCGTCGGAAAGGATGGCGAGTTGCTTCCATTCGCCGTCGGCGAGGATTTCGAAGAAGCAAGCGTCGATGCCGTTGTCGACGGTCGACGGGTTGGTGCGCAAGCCGCTGTCGTCCTTCACGAGGTTGACAGGCATTGAGTTGCCCCAGTAGAATGTCATCTCAAGGTTAGAGCCAGCAGGAATCTGGAAGTCGGGAGTTACGAGCGACGACTCTTTGTCGGTCGCGTTGCAACTTACCGATGCGCTGTATTTGCCGTCGAAGGCGTTGATGCTGTTGGCGGTGGTCCACTTCGTGAAACTTGAGTATTCAATGTTCCAGCCAGTGGTTGGGTTGTTGCCGCTTTCGAAACTTTCAGTCCACGGATAGGTCGACACTGTTTGGTCGGCGATTGTGGTGAATGTGCGGGCAGAAGCCTCGCCGTCGCCCTGAGCGTTGTAAGGCACAACCTTCCAAGTGTAGGTTGTTGCGTAGCCTACCGATGCGAGGGTGTAGGAAGTTACGTTGCCGAGATCTTCACCGTTGACCACGTTGGTAGCGTTGTCGTCGGAGCCAACATAGAGTTTGTAGCCGTCGGCGAAGAGAGCCGGTTTCCAAGAGAGGGTGATGTTCTTGTTGTAGACGTCGGTAGCCTCGTTGTCAGGCGACACGAGTGTGGCCGCTTGAGGCTTGCCGTCGGCGCCGTAGAGTGGTGGAAGAACCACTGCGTCGAGGAACATTACCGATGTTTCAGGGATATTGTCTGAGTCGCTGATGTCGACTGCGCCGTAGATCCAGCGCACGTAGCAATTGTCGGATGCAGGAGAGCCGAGGTCTACATTTACCTTCTCGACGGTGTTGTAGGTCTCTGATTCCCATTTCTGTGTCCATGTAGCGCCGCCGTCGGTCGAGAATTCGAATGTAACGTCGTTGCCTGGAGCAGCGTTCTCCTCGTCGGAGTCAAACTCGTTGTAGGCATAGAATGAGATTGAGTGAGAGCCTGTCGAGAGGTCGAGACGTGGTGATGTGAGGATGCTTGCGCCGTCGAGCGTTACGCTGGCGTAAGCCGATTTGTCGCCCTCGATGGCGTAGGTTGTGGCTTTCCACTTGTCGCCAGCCCAGCCGGCAGGAGGACAGCCGTTTTCAAAGCCTTCAAAGCCGTAGCCGTCGGGCAGCGATACCTTGGTGGCAAGCACTTTAAGTTGCACGTCGCCGCCGTTGGTGTGGATGGTGATGTAGCCACTTGCCGGAGTGGTGAGCGCGGCGTTGTAAGCCACCTGGAACTCAAGCGACTCGTTGGCGTCGAGGTTGACGGTCGCAGGGTCGATTGTCGACGAGAAGCCTGAAGGATAGTCGATGCTTGTTATTTTCAAGCCATTCTTGCCTTCGTTCTTAAGCGTGAGCACATCGGAATAGACCTTCGAGCCCATATACACTTCGCCGAAGTTGTATTGCTTCTTCGAAAGTGTAGGTTTAGGACCGGTTGCTGGTGTAAACTGCTTTACCACGACGTTGTCGAGTTCGAGCGTGTTGGCAGTTTCCTTGAGCATCTTGTAGACAAACGCCACCTTGATGGTCTTGCCCTGCCATTGGCTGAGGTCGATCATCGTCTTGTAGGTGGTCCAACCTGTCCAAGGATAAGGGATGTTGCCGTTTTCTTTCAGTTGCTCGGCGTTGTTAAACGACCAGATTGTCTCTGCGTTCTCAACGTCGTTGTTCTCGACGATTCGCACCTGGAAGTCGTATTTACCCTCATTGATAGCAGCCTGCGAAGCGGCCTGCCAGTCGTAGGTGAGTTGGTAAGTGTTGTCGAGGTTGAGCGAAGGAGTGAGGAGAATTTCCTCGCGCGGACCGTAGCCACCGTCCTCGTTGCCAGAAAACATAGGGCCATCGACATATGCGCAGTGAGTGCCTGTCATTGTACCCTTCTCAACATAGTATACACACCAACGGTAGTTGTCGGCATTGCCGGTGTAGGAGTCAATCGTAGTCCACCCGTCAGGGAAATTCGGGCTAAACTGGTCGGTGCTCGTCGTCTCAAACCCCTCGTTGAGAAGAGTCTGCGCCGAAGCCGCCAATGGCAACGCTCCCAACATTGCCAAAGCGAGATAAAGTTTCTTCATCTTTTTATAGGATTGGTTAGTAATAAATCAAAATGCAATGGTTTACTTCTATTTGCTGACACAAAGATAGCAAGTGTGGGTGAGATTTTTGTGAAAGGAAAGCGAAAAAATACAAAAAATGCGGAGCCGCATCGCGACCCCGCATTGGTTATCGTTGGTTTTACGATTATTTTCCTGCACGGAATTTCTCCTGTTCGAGAAGTTTCTTGATGTTCAAACCGCCTTGACGGCCTTGGTCAAACATCGGGTACTTGTTGTCGATTTCCTCAAGCACCTTGGCTGCCTCTGCGTGCTTGTTTTGCGCTGCGAGTACAACTGATTTCTTGTACATTGCGTAAGGCACGAGTTGCTGGTTGCCGTCGGCCACGCTCACTGCCTTGTCGTAGCAAGAGATGGCGTCGTCGTATTTCTTGAGGTTTACGTTGCAGTCGCCCTTGAGCACTTGTGCGAGCGAGCCGATCATCGACTCTTCAGAGTCGTAGGCTGAAAGGTGCTTCAACGCGTCTTCGTTCTTGCCTTGGTTGTAGAGGATGAGGGCAGCCTCGAGGTTTGCGCGGTTGGCAAATTTGCCAGAGCCTTCAGCGGCCTGCTTGTAGAGTTTCACAGCCAATGAGTCGTTGCCTTCCATCTTGGCGCTGTCTGCCTGGCCGATTACTTCCTTGGTGTCGCTCACCTTGCCCTGGTACCATTTGTAGCCGAAAAATCCGATTGCTACAATCACTACGAGAGCGATTACTACGTAGATTATTTTTTTCTTGTTTTGCTCCACACTCTGCTCTGCCGACGAGAGTTTCTCGTTGAGCTCGTCAATTGTGGTGCGAGTGGCTTGTTTTTTGTC
>CAVEIP010000007.1:5414-31601 GCA_963615935.1 [Ruminococcus] lactaris
ATTTTGCATATTCGCTTGTAAAATACCGAAATTGCAGTGCTGCAAGTCTCTCTACCAACTCACTTCCACGCCGGCTGCACCAGTGATGCCCGGGATTGGCGGGCGGCACTTCTCGATGCGGATGAATCCGCCCGAGATTAGCGGAAATTTGCGCAGCAGCGCCGTGCGGATGCGGCCGGCCACATGCTCGAGCAACTGCGACGGCTCTGCCATCTCGCGCTTCACCACCTCGTAGACCTCGGCATAGTTGAGCGTTGCGGCAAGGTTGTCGGTTGCCATCGCGTCGGCAAACGGATAGTCGAGGCGAAGGCTCACATCAAAGGTGTTGCCAACGCGGCGTTCTTGCTCCAGCACCCCGTGGCGAGCATGAAACTTCATGCGGTCGAGTGTAATCGTGGTGCGCATCATTTCTCCTCCTCCTTGCTTTCAATCCACACATAGGCGCCCAGGTCGAGCGCGCTGCCCGAGTAGCGGTCGTTGCCGTAGCGGTCGATGCGTGCCGCTGATGGGCACAGCGTCATGTCGCCCTTGCCGATGGCGTCGCTCTCGTTGCGCAGGCGGTAGTCGAAGATGTAGTCGTTGCGCACGGTGTAGAACTTAGGGTCGCCGCCCCACACGCAGTTGATGAAATTGTCGTCGTCCGAGCCTTCGGAGCGGAGCAGGCAGTTGCGCAGAAAGACGCTGCTGCCCTTGAGGTCGCCCACAGAGATGTCGGACGTGTTGCCGTAGACGATGCAGTTGTTGAAGTTCGCCTCCATCAGCGGGTTGGCGTATGTCTTGTCGTCAGGAAGCACATAGTTGAGCGTGAGGATAGGGTTTGCGATGGCAGAAAACAAATAGTAGTTGGCAAACGTGCAGTTGGCAAACGTAAATTTGCCGCCCGTGAGGTTGACCACGGCATCGCCCGCATCCGAAAACTCGCAGCCTTCGGCATCAACCCATGCGTGGTTGGCAGTAAGCACACTGTTTGTAGCGTTGTGGAGCATCGTGTTGAACAGATGCAGTTTCCGCTGGTCGACCACGCCACATGAGTCAATCACCACGCCGTTGGTCGAGCCCTGCATCTCCATGTATGACATCTCGTTGCCGTAACTATCCTTGTCGATATGCACTCCGTCCCATTGCCCCGACATGAGTTGGAAAGGGATGCTGCCCGCCACCTTGTCCAGGCGGTCGGCACGCAAGCGCACAGGGTTGCCCTGCTCGCCCTCCACGATGAGAGTGCCCTTGACGCGCATCTTCGCCTTGTCGTGGAAATAGAGCGTCGTGCCAGCGGGTATGCGCAACGTGGCATTTTCCTCAACCACGAGGCTGTCCATCACCCGGTACGGACGGTTGGCCGACAGAGTGGTGTTTTCGGTTATCTCCCAGTCGCTCACCTTCACAGCGTTCTGCCCGGCGGCGCGGAGCACCACTGTCTGTAACACACCATTGGTGACGAAGTTAAGGTTGCCATACACGTCGAAAGGCAGGTCGGCATCGGTTTCCTTTACACGCGCCTCGACAAACACATACATACTGTCGCGACCGCGCACCTCCACGTCGCTGAAACTGTCGCCGCTGCGACCGTCAACGTTGATGTAGAAATTCACGCCCTCGGGCGCGCCGTCGACCGAGATGTTGCTCACACGGAGTTGTTTCTTGTGGCGGTTGTAGATGAGAAACCGGCGTGTTACGGTCGATTCGCCCGTAAACACAGTGTCGAAACTCAGTGTGTCGGTCGAAAACGCCAGCGTGTCGGAACTGCTTGTGGTGAAGCCGTCTTCGATGCACGAAGGCAGAGCGGCAACAAGCACAAACGAGAATATGGCAAATATCAAACTTTTCATTGCTGTCGGATGTATATCAAATAAAACGTTGAATCATTACATATTATTGCATGCGGCGGATTTTTAGCAACTATGCATTAATTTTCGTAACTTTGCATCCGCTATTGGCGGCTTTTGAAAAAAGCGCATAAAATGGACTTAAATATCTCATCAACGATATAATGAACAACAACATAGAAGACAAGAGCACTACAAAGGAGCGGCTCGACGAGGAACTGCTGAAGGACGTGACTGCCGGCGAATACAAATACGGCTTTGTCACCGACATCGACACGCACGTAATCCCCGTGGGTCTCAACGAAGATGTGGTGCGCTACATCTCGCAGGTGAAAGGCGAGCCTGAATGGCTGCTCGACTTTCGCCTCAAGGCGTTCCGCCACTGGCAGACGCTGACCATGCCCCGCTGGGCACATCTCGACATCCCCGAGATTGATTTCCAAGCCATCAGTTACTATGCTGCGCCGAAGGCCAAGCCCAAGGCGGAGTCGATGGAGGAGGTAGACCCAGAACTGCGCCGCACCTTCGACAAACTCGGCATCTCGCTCGAGGAGCAGATGCGCCTGTCGGGCATCGCCGTTGACGCCGTGATGGACAGCGTGTCGGTGAAGACCACCTACCGCGACAAACTTGCCGAACTCGGCGTGATTTTCTGCTCCATCTCGGAGGCAGTGAAGGACTATCCTGACCTTGTGAAGAAATACCTCGGCTCGGTGGTGAGTTACCGCGACAACTTCTTTGCCGCGCTCAACTCGGCAGTGTTTTCCGACGGCTCGTTTGTCTATATCCCCAAGGGGGTGCGTTGCCCGATGGAACTGTCCACCTATTTCCGCATCAACGCTGCTGGCACAGGACAGTTTGAGCGCACGCTCATCGTGGCCGACGACGACGCCTACGTGTCGTATCTCGAAGGCTGCACGGCGCCGATGCGCGACGAGAACCAACTGCATGCGGCTATCGTGGAAATCGTGGTTGAGGACCGTGCCGAAGTGAAATATTCGACCGTGCAAAACTGGTATCCCGGCGACAAGGACGGACGTGGCGGTATCTACAACTTCGTGACCAAGCGCGGACTCTGCCGCGGCGACTTCTCCAAACTGTCGTGGACGCAGGTGGAAACGGGTTCGGCAATCACGTGGAAATACCCAAGTTGCGTGCTGAAGGGCGACAACTCGGTGGGCGAGTTCTACTCGGTGGCAGTGACCAACAACCGCCAGCAGGCCGACACGGGTACGAAGATGATCCATATAGGCAAGAACTCCCGCAGCACCATTGTGTCGAAAGGCATCTCGGCGGGCTTCAGCCAGAACAGTTACCGCGGCGCAGTGAAGATAGCCAAAAACGCTACTGGATGCCGCAACTACACGCAGTGCGACAGCCTGCTGCTGAGCGACACCTGCGGCGCCCACACGTTCCCCTACATCGACGTGCAGAACGACTCGTCGGTTGTGGAGCATGAGGCAACGACATCGAAAATCAACGAAGACCAACTCTTCTACTGCAACCAGCGCGGCATCCCTACGGAAGACGCCGTGGGACTCATTGTCAACGGCTATGCCAAGGAGGTGATGAACAAACTCCCGATGGAATTTGCCGTTGAGGCGCAGAAGTTGCTCCAAGTGTCACTCGAAAACTCGGTTGGTTAACCACATAAAAACTTCATCACAATGAAAAATCAATCATCAATGCTCGAAATAAAGAATTTACATGCCGAAATCGACGGCAAAGAAATATTGAAAGGCATCAATCTCACGGTTAACCCCGGCGAAGTCCACGCCATCATGGGCCCTAACGGCTCGGGCAAGAGTACGCTGTCGGCTGTGCTGACAGGCCATCCAGCCTACACGGTGACCGAAGGTGAGGTTACGTTCAACGGCAAGAACCTGCTTGAACTGTCGGCCGAAAACCGCTCGCACGAGGGCTTGTTCCTCAGTTTCCAGTATCCTGTAGAAATCCCAGGTGTGTCGATGGTCAACTTCATGCGTGCGGCACTCAACGCCAAGCGCAAATACTACAACCTCGAGCCCCTTTCGGCTACCGAGTTCCTCAAACTCATGCGTGAGAAGCGCGCCATCGTGCAACTCGACAACAAACTGGCTTCGCGCTCCGTCAACGAAGGCTTCTCTGGCGGTGAGAAGAAGCGCAACGAGATCTTCCAGATGGCTGTGCTTGAGCCACGCCTCAGCATCCTCGACGAGACCGACAGCGGCCTCGATATCGATGCCCTGCGCATCGTGGCTGAGGGTGTGAACAAACTCAAGACCTCCAACAACGCAACCATCGTGATTACCCACTACCAGCGTCTGCTCGACTACATCAAGCCAGACATCGTGCATGTGCTCTACAAGGGACGCATCGTGAAGACAGCCGGACCGGAGTTGGCTCTCGAACTCGAGGAGCGCGGCTACGACTGGATTAAGGAAGAGGTTGACAACGCTACTAAAGAATAATGCACCATGTCGGCAATAAACCAATATATCGAACTTTTCAACGCCCAGCGGGAAGCCATCGACAACCATAGTGCCGGTGCGCTCAACCGTGCCCGTAGCGGCGCCCTCGAGGCGCTGAAGGGACGGCAGATGCCCGTGAAAGGCGACGAGGACTATGAGGTGAGCGACCTCGAGACGGTCTTTGCCCCTGACTATGGCGTAAACATCAACCGCGTCGAGATGGGCGCAAACCCCGCCGATGCGTTTCACTGCGATGTGCCTAACCTAAGCACATGCCTTTATTTCCTATTCAACGACTCGTTTAAGGCTGGCAAGAATGCTGCCAACGCACTTCCAAAGGGCGTGGTGGTAAAGTCGCTCCGCGACGCTGCCGTAGAGAATGCCGACATCGTGGACCTCTACTACGGCAAGGCGGCATCGCTCGACCATTGCCCGACGGCGCTCAACACGCTCTTGGCGCAGGACGGCCTGTTTGTCTACGTGCCTCGCGGCGTGGTGGTCGACAAACCTCTGCAGGTGGTCAATATCCTCAATAGCGGCGCACCGATGATGGCTTGCCGCCGTCTGCTCATCGTGGCAGAGGACGACGCGCAGGTGCGCATCCTGCTCTGCGACCACACTCAGGCATGCGCCGTGGACTATCTCAACTCGCAGGTGGTTGAGGTGTTTGCCGGACGCAATGCCGTGGTCGACCTCTACGACATTGAGGACTCCTCGTCGAGCACCCACCGCGTGGCGTCGTTCTACGTGCGCCAGCAGGAAGGCTCCAACCTCATGCTCGACGGCATCACGCTGAAGAATGGCTACACCCGCAACGATTTCTTTGTCGACCTCGTTGGCAACAACACAGAACTGCATCTCCTTGGTATGGCAATGGCTGCTGGCGAGAGCCATATCGACAACCACACCATGGTGCGCCACTCGGCAAAGGGCGGCCACACCGACGAGTTGTTCAAGTATGTGCTCGACGACAAGGCCGTTGGCTCGTTCTCCGGACTGGTGAAAGTTGAGCCCGGCGCAGACAAGACCGAAGCATATCAGAGCAACCGCAACGTGCTGGCATCTGCCGATGCGCGGATGTACTCGAAGCCGCAGTTGCTCATCGACTGCGACGACGTGCGCTGCAACCACGGCTCGTCGATAGGACAAATTGACCAGAACGCACTGTTCTACATGCGTTCGCGCGGCATCCCCGAGCACGAAGCCCGGCTGATGCTCATGCAGGCATTCATGAACGACGTGATTGACGGCGTGCGCCTTGAGTCGCTCAAGGAGCGTCTGCGCCACCTTGTGGGCAACCACATCCTCGGCAACTCCTCATCGTGCCACGAATGTGCCGGCAGTTGCAACAGTAAAAAATAAGGAAAATGCTTGACATCAATAAAATACGCACTGAATATCCAATACTCGAGCGCGAGGTTTGCGGCAAGCCGCTAATCTACCTCGACACCTCTGCCACCTCGCAGACACCGCGGTGTGTGGTGGAGCGCATCGACGACATGTACTACACGATGAAGGCCAACGTGCACCGCGGCGTGCACGAACTGTCGCAGGAGGCCACCGAGCGGCAGGAGCGCACCCGCGAACGTGTGCGCCAGTTCATCAATGCGCAGTCGATTGAAGAGATAATCTTTACGCGCGGCACTACGGAGGCTATCAACCTCGTGGCGTCGTCGTTTGGCGACCACCTCTGCAACGGCGACGAGATTATCGTCACGGTGATGGAGCACCACTCCAACATCGTGCCTTGGCAACTGTTGCAAAACCGCAAGCGAGTGCGTCTGCGTGTGGTGCCCATCAACGATAAAGGCGAACTGCGTCAGGACATCTACCGCGACATGTTTACCGAAAACACCCGCTTGGTGGCGCTCTGCCACGTGTCGAATGTGCTCGGTACGGTCAATCCAGTGAAGGAAATGATTGCCGAGGCCCACAAGCACGGAGTGCCTGTGCTCATCGACGGCGCGCAGTCCACTCCCCACATGAAGATTGACGTGCAGGACCTCGACGCCGATTTCTTCGCCTTCTCAGCCCACAAGATGTATGGACCTACGGGCGTGGGCGTGCTCTACGGCAAGAAGAAACTGCTGGAGTCGATGACACCCTATCAGGGCGGCGGCGAGATGATTGGTCACGTGTCGTTTGAGAAAACCACCTTCGCCGACCTTCCGTTCAAGTTTGAGGCAGGAACGCCCGATTTCGTAGGCATCGCTGCCTTCTCCGAAGCGCTCGACTACATTGACCGTCTTGGCATCGAAAACATCGAGGCTTGGGAGCGCCATCTCACTGAGCGTGCCACCGAGGGACTGATGAAAATCCCCGGGATGCGCATTTTCGGCACTGCCGACAACAAGAGTGGCGTGATTTCGTTCCTCGTGGGCAATATCCACCACTACGATATGGGTATGCTCCTCGACAAACTCGGAGTGGCGGTGCGCACCGGTCATCATTGCGCCCAGCCGCTGATGACAGCGCTCGGCGTGGAAGGCACAGTCCGCGCCTCCTTCGGCGTCTACAACACCGAAGATGAGGTGGACCGCTTTGTCGCAGCCGTTGACCGCGTAGCGAAAATGTTCTAAAATAAAATTAGAGCGACATCAGTAAAAATAGCAGAATGTGTGCGAGAGTCAACTTTTCCTCGTTTTTTTTTCGAGAAAAAGTTGACTCTCGCACATATTCTAAGGACAATATGCTATCTTTGCCTCCATCAAAACAATATAATTAGAAGTCATGGAAAAGATTCAAATGATAGGACGAGATGAAGAAAAAGCCTAGCTTCAGCGATGTATGGAATCCAATCGTTCGGAACTTGTCATCGTGTTTGGCAGGAGGCGTATAGGCAAGACTTTTCTCGTAGACGAGTTCTTCAAGGGTAAATATGACTTCACATATGTCGGAGGTCACAATCTTGCTCCGCGAATGCAATTGCGCAATTTCGCCAAGGCTCTCAAGTTTGCGATGGGAGAACGTACGGCTCGGACATTGCGGAATTGGTTTGATGCTTTTGATGTTCTGGAGGAATATCTTTCATCGTTGCCATCAGATAGGAAGAAATTGGTGTTTGTTGATGAAATGCCTTGGATTGACTCTTTGCGCTCAGACTTCACTTCTGCTTTTGAGAACTTTTGGAATGGATGGGCAGCTCGCCGTCGTGACATAGTTTTTGTGGCAAGTGGTTCGGCTACATCTTGGATGATAGACAAACTTGTGGAGAATCAGGGCGGACTTCATGCACGTATCACCTGCCAGATATATTTGCGTCCCTTTACCTTGCACGAAACGGAACTTTATCTTAAAGCCATCGGTTGTCCGTGGGACCGCTTTCAGATAGCCCAATGCTATATGTTTTTTGGTGGCGTGCCTTTTTATCTGAGTTTGATAAAACCCGAATTAAGCCTTATTCAGAATGTGGATGCGCTTTGTTTTAACAAAGGGGGGGCACTTAGGGAAGAGTTTGGAGAATTGTATGGTGCATTGTTTACTCATGCGGAAAGTTATATTGAGGTGGTTCGTCTCTTGGCTTCCCATCGAAATGGAATGGTCTATTCTGAGATAGCGAAGAAAACCAAGATTGACGGAAGTAGATTGACTAAGATATTGACTAATCTTGAACGATGTGATTTCGTGATGAAGTTTAGATATTTTGGTAAAAAGATACAAGATCGCATCTATAAACTGACAGACTTCTATACCTTGTTCTATTTGAAATACATCGAGCCGAATATAGATTCTTATGACAATCAGTGGTGGAGCAACCATTATCTCACGCACAGTGTGGAGTCATGGCAAGGACTGACTTTTGAGTTGCTCTGCTTGATGCACATCCGCCAAATTCGCATGGCACTGAATATTGGCGGTGTGGCAACAGAGGCTTTTGCCTGGTTTGACAAGGCTGACAGGGCAAGGGAGACAAAGGGCTCTCAAATAGACCTTGTGCTGGAACGGGCTGACAGAATCATCAATCTTTGCGAGATGAAGTTTAGCCAAGAACCTTATAAAATTTCGGCAGATTATGAGATGAAGTTGCGAGAAAGGATGGGTTTGTTCAGAGAAAAAACCCATACCACCAAAGCTTTGGTGAATACCTTTGTCACAACTTATGGCGTAGCCAACGGCATCCATTCGAGCATCGTGAATAGCGAGGTGACGCTGGATGGATTGTATGAGGCATAAAGCCGTTTTATTGGGGTGAGGCTATCTTACAACCCATTTCTGGTTGTTGACGAGGTAGACACCCTGGGGCAGGCCTTCGAGGGTGTTGCCGATGTATTGTCCGCGCAGGTTGTAGACCCGGATTGGCTGCTTCGTGTCGACGGTGATGTTGTCGATGCCCGAGATTTCGTCGCTGAACTTCAGTTCGTACCACGCCGTAGAGCCTGCACGCACTGGCAATTTGAAGTATGCCCGGAAGCCGTTGATTTTGAGTTCGCTTGATTCGTCGACCGATGAACCTGTGGTGTAGACCTTGCCGTCGCCGTCAAAGAGGAACTCCGTGCCGCCGGTGCTCAGCGTGTAGGGGCTGAAGGTGCCGTTGTAGTAGCAGTATTTCTTCGACACGTTGTCGAGAGCCGGACGCTCCATTGGCGTAGCGGCTGAATTGATGTCCACGTGCTCGAAAAGCAAGTAATCCTTCTTTGCTCCAGGCTTCACGATGTAAGGCTTGCCCGCCTCCAAAGAGGTGACAAGGTTGAATATCAGATCTTGGCCGCTGGCGCTGGTAAATTCCCACATCTTTGTGCCTTCGCCGAAGCCGTCCTCAATCTGGTCGCCGTCGAGATCAAACGGCAAGCAGATGGATTCGTACTTGTCAGCCTCAAACGAGCGGGTGACGAGCACGGTGCGGTCGGTCACGTCCATCGGAGTGTAGTCCTCGTCGTCGTGGAGCACGATGAAATAAGTTGGCGTATAGTTGTAGACCTCACCAGTGCTCTCCACGCCGCAGATAGGGCTATTGCCTATTTCCGACACGATGCCGATGCGGAACTGGTACTTCATCTCAGTACCAGGCACAGGCACCTGAATCTCGCCGCTTTGGGCTGGCGAAGCCACAGTACCAGCCACAGTCCAGGTGGCGCCATCGTCGGTGGTGTAGTAGATGTTGAGTGAGCCTTGGCGAGTCTGGTAGAGGTCGTCGTTCATCGCATAGGTAAACGTAGGGTTGAGCGTGTAGGTCGACTCATCGTAGTCGTCGCTCAGGTCGCCTTTGAGCGCGAATGCGCTGAACTCAGGCGAGTAGTCGGCCGATGCCGTAACAACGTCGGTCGGGTCTTTGGAAATGATGCTCAGTGCGTATGGAGTCTTGACCGTCATTCGGAAAGCCATTTTTCCGATGCCCACGGGAATATTCACCTTTTGAGTGCCCGACATCTCCGTAAATTCAGCCAATTTTGTCCAGTCGGTTTGACTGTCGTATTTGCTGTACTCCAGTGTTGCTCCGTAGATATCCGAAGTGTTGGTATTGAGGATTTCCCACGACACTTCGGGCGAATAAGTGCGGTTGTAGAAATATTCGCTGTCGGTGAAGTTAGTCTTCAGGTCGCCGATGCTAAACGAGCACGGAACGGTGATGGTTTCCTGCTCGAAGTCGGCAGATTCGTCCGACTTCCAGTAGCCGTTTTCCACAAGGATGCGGTAGTCGTCCTTGGCGTAGACCAGCACGCGGTAGCGCACCTTGTTCGCCTTCAGTGGGATAGGTACAACCTCACTGCCCGACCACGAAGCCGAAGCCGGCTCGGCGGCAGTTGCCCAAGTGGTGCCGCCATCGTAACTTGCTTCGATTACCACCTTGCCCGTAGCGTTGGAGTTCACCTCGTAGCAAGTCCATTTCACGGTCTGCACATTGCAGTTCAATTCAGCGCTATATACAGGATCGTCGACCGAGATTGCCACAGATCCCCTAAGATAGTATGACGAAGCAAAATCCAAGTCGCTTGACCTGTCCCAACAGAAATATCTCGCCCAATTGATATCAGCCGATTGTCCGAAGAACATACGGTCGATTACGATGAAATGCGTGTAGTTTGAGTTGTCGCTTACGTAGCGGGTTTTAGTGCTGGTGTCCGAGTAATAATATAAGTGATACTCGGTGTTGATGTCGTAGGTGTTAGTTTGGTAGAGTACGTCACCGTAGGAGTCGATTTTCCACAGGGCATAGGCTGTTTTGTCGGTAGTGTTGTGGCATGCCCACACTTGGTAGCCTTTATCTCTCGTGAGACCAATCAGCGTCATGCCGATGTCCTTGCTTGAGCCGCTCATACCCACATTCATTATTACCGACTGCGCGCCATAGTAGTAAAACGTGCCCGACCGGAAATCGGTGATTTTGCTGAAATCGTAGTCGATGGTCTCCTCCGAGCGCCAACAACCGTCGTGGGCGAGAATCTTGAAATCGTCCTTCGGGTAGATTGTTACACGGAAGCGAGCCGAGGCTTGTGGCCACGCCAGGTTGCAGACGTATTCGCCATTGAGCGAAGACGATGTAGCGATGGCTTCCCAAGAGTCGCCAAAGTCGTAACTTGCCTCGACCACCGCCTCTTTGAAAAGTTGCGCGTCAAGGCCGCAGGTCCATGCAATGGTTTGGGAATACTGGGAATTGGAGAAGTTGTAGCCCTGATCCTTGACGGCAATCGACACGTTGCCTTGCAGTTGGAACTCCTCGGCGGCACTTGGCGCGTCGCCATTGTCGTAGATCAGCAAATCCGCAGTGCTGGCGGTTTGCATCTTTACGAAATATCTGTAGGTCGACTCCGTTGGGGTGCTGCGCTTTTTTGAGGCGTCGTATGTAGCCGACAGTTTGTAAGTTTTGTTGGTCTCAAACTTGTTAGTAGAGCACGAAATATTGGTGCTGCCGTCCACTTGCCATTTGGCGTTGGAGCCATCGGTGTCGGGGGTGGTGCCGTACCAAACTTGATAGCCCTTTTTCGTTTTGCCGAGCAGCGTCATGTCGACGGATTTCTGCACAGAGTCTTGCCCCGAGATTATCTTCAAAGAAGTAGCCTCGAAAGCCGTGGCATTGGAGGTGGCACAGCCAAAGATCATGGCAGCCACGAGGAGTATATGATTGAAAGTTGTCCGTGTCATAACTTTTCTGGTGTTCATTGTTCTACTTCTGTTTTATTTGTCTGAGGGAAAGATGATTGTCGATGTGAGGCATCGCTTGCTTTTTCTCTCGCCGTCGATGGTGTAGACCACATCGAGACCGATGGTGCATGTGCCTTTCACTCCCGACATTGCCTCAAGCAGAATGTTGTTTGGCACAACCACTTTGACCGTGCCCGACTCCTCGGGGATGAACCCCTGAAGAGGAAGCCCCTCAGTCGTATAGTGGTCGAAAGAGTAGGAGAAATATGCCCTGTCGCACAGTTGCCATAACGTTTTTGAAATCTTGTAGGACATTTCGACCGTCGACATGTCTTTGTAGTTGTCGACCGCACCCTTGACTGCGCTGCTGAATTGGGTAATCTCCATGCTGCTCTCGTCGTAGGTCACTGGGATGGTGTCGGACACCGCCGAGATGTTGAACTTCTTCAGGTTGGTGATTGCCGCTTCCGGCTTGACGTTGAGGCGGAACAGGTATTTGGTGAATCCTGCCGGCACTTTTACGTCCTCCGAGCCTTCTGCAGAATCCACGTCGGTGATGTCGGTCCACGTCTTGCCACGGTCCGTGCTATATTGCAAGTTGCCGCTGCCAAACACGTCCTTCATGTTGTCAGAGCAGTTCCACGAGAGAGTTGTCTGGTAGGTCTTTGCGCCCGTAGCCTCGTCGCGCGCGAAACTGTCTGGGTCGATAGCCGCTGCCGAGAGGCTGCACGACAAGTCGGTAGGCTCCAACTGCTGGTTGGCAGAGGTCGACGCCCAGTAGCCGTGTTCCACCACCACGCGGTATTGGTCCTTCGGGTAGACATTGATGCGGTAGCGCGCCTCCTTCTTCGTGTAAGGCAAGTCGACGGTTAGCGCCCCCAGCGAATAGTCGCCAGTGTAGACCGAAGTCCACGACTTTCCGCCGTCGGTGCTCTGCTGCACCACGACGTTTTTGAGCATGTCGGTGTTGACCGCGTTCACGTTCCACGCCACCTGTTGCTGGTAAGTCTTGTCGCTTGCGTTGTAGACGGCGGGCTTTACCTTGAAATTGATGTTTGCCCGGATGTAATATTTGCTGATGAAACTCGGGGTGCTGCTCATGTCCCAGCAGAACACCGTTCCGCCAGCATTTGTCAGATTGAATTTTCTGAAGAAGAAATATTTAGACGAGTCGGTGGTGATGTAGCGGGTAAACCAACTGAAGTAGCCCGTGCGGAGGGTCACTTCGTCGTTGAAGCCCAGATCGGAAAACTCGTAACTCATGTCGTATTCTACGCCAGCGTATGTGATAAGCCATTTGGTGTAAGCCTTATTGCCAGTGGTGTTGTTGCAACTCCAAATCTGATAGCCGTTGTTTGTAGAGCCGAGCAGCACCATATTGATGTTGGTTCCACTGCCTTGGCCTGTGTTCATAATAACTTTATCCGCGCCTCCGTAAACGAGGTATTCCGCTTGGCCGGGCTTGCCGTTGTCGTCGATGGCGCCCGTTTCGCGGATGAAGCAGCCGTCGGCGGCAAGCGATTTGTATTGCTCCTTGAGATGAATCACCAAGCGGTAGTAGAAAGGCGCGTTGGCGGCAGACTTCGTGTAAGTGCCCGTCAAGTCCGTGAAGTCGGCAAGGTGCGTCCACTCCGTGGCATCCTTGTCGTGGTATTCGAGGGCGATATGGTCGACCACGTCAGCACTAATGTCGGTGACGTTGAACTGGACATAGTTGTTCCATTCCGAGTCGGAACCCTTGAGATAAGGGTTTACGTAGATTGTGGCCTTCGGAGCCAACTTAGAGTCGCTGGCAGATTCCGTAGCCCTCGCTGAGAGCATAGAGCCGAGAACGGCGACAGCGAGAAGGAGATTGCGGAGTATTTTCATATCGTAGCCTGAATGAGTAAAATATATGATTTCTAAATAATTATGCTATTAACATAGCAAATTTACAATAATATTGTAAAATTCACAATAATCGCTGGTGAAATGTAAAAAAATCTCGGAGGCTTTGGTTGATGCGGTGGCGTACTTACAGCACGCAAATATTTGTGTGGGATGCCCAGCCCCAGGCTAAAGCCGTGGGGTTAGAGACATTACGCCTTTACAAGGCGTGCACCATCGCAGGTAGATGCCTAAATCGACTTGGCAGAATGTAAAAAAAAAGGCTGCGCCGGGATGGGCACAGCCTCAGTATGCTTATGTGGGGCGGCTGTTAGTAGCCGATGGTGATACCTGCGGAGAGGCTCTTGAACGACGGACCGAATTCCGTGTTGAGCACGTTCATCGGGCAGTACTTCACGTAGACGCCGATGGATTTGAAGCCAAGTTGTCCCATCACGTCGACAGTTACCTTGCGCTGGTGGATGTTGTCGTTGGAGAGGGTCACGTCGCCGTCTTCACGCGCATATCTGGTTTTCATGCTTGCGTGGGTGTTGAAGTTGACCACTGCACCGGCAGAGAAGGAGAATCCTTTGCCGAACTCCTGGGTGAAGGTAACAGGCATTGTTACGGCAAACACCTTGAGGCGCGAGAACTTTGGGTCGGCATCGGCAGGATAGTCGCCGAGTGCGATTTTAGAGTCTTGCTTGATGAATCGTGTGGTGCCCGTCATGCGGTAGTTTTTCCAGTCAATGCCGACACCGATGCGGAACGATGCGCCTTGGCACGTTGGGCGCCAAGCCACGGCGATGATGTGGTCGATGAAGAATTCAAACGAGTTCGACATCTTTTCGTTCATCGCGGCAGGCTTGTCCATAGCGTTGACAAAGCCGAACCCGAAACCGCCGAATTGCGCGGAGAAGCGAGAGCGCGAGTTGCGTCCCACCTTAGTGTGGCGGTTGCATCCGAATGGGAGGTCGATTGACCAATCGTCCATCTGAGTAACGATAGAGTCAGGTGCTTCAACAGCATCGACAGCGAGGACAGGGAGTGTGTCGCACACTTCTGCCTCCATTTCCTGGGCATTGCCGGCAAACACGCATGCCACCAAAGCCAACATAATGATAGTGAATTTTCTCATACTTGTAAATTTTTTACAGGTGCAAAGGTATAAATAAATAAATAAGGAAATCCCTTTTTCGCGAACGCAGAGGCGATTTCGGGGATAATTTTGCAGCGTTGAATTTCTAAAAAGCAATAATTATGGAAAACACCGAGAACCAGAAACCCAAGGATGCCGAAGTAGGCGGCATCGGCGAGAACGTACTTAAGTATCTCGCAGCCAATCATCCCGACGACGAGGAAGCCCTCGATGAAATCACCCGACTGCTTGCCAGTGGCGCCGACAGCGAGGAAGTGATAGCAGCCCTCTACAAAGGCATCCGCTACGAGCGCGACCTAAAGGCAGCAGACGAAAGCGGCTATCTGCGCGGCCGCAACGAGGCAGTGACGCAGGAACGCCAGAAATCATTCGGCAACCGCCCCAAAGACGACGGCGGCGTACCCGAAGCCTACGACCTGCCACTTCTGCGCTCCATCCGCCGCAGCGTGTGGGATTAACGGCAAACCCCGACAATCAACCAAATCCATTAACCTTAACAAACAAAACAATCATGAAAAGCAAGATGAAAAAACTAACCAAAGCATTTATCGGAATGGCAGCCATCGCCGCAGCAGTGGCGTTAAGTAACAACCACGGAGCCACTGCGCTGGCAATGAGCGTGATGGCAGGAGTGGCAGGCGGCAAACACGTGGCAGGCGAGCCACTGACCACCGCCATCACCAATGCCGAGTCGCCCGACCTGCTGGTCAACGAGATTGACCGCCGCCTCGTGAAAATCCGTCCGATGGCCACGCCGATTGACCAACTCTCCCGCTGGGCAGGCGCCAAGCGCTCCGGCAGCATGGTGGTGGACTACTACAGCGTAGACACCCGTCCAACCACTGCCGTAGTTACCAAAGGCTGGACCGGCTGCACCGACACCACTGGGGCGGCACGCTACCAGAAATGCACGCTCACGGTCGACGATGCCGACAGGTTTGAAGCATCGGAAACGATACTCGTCAAAGGTGTGAGCGGCTATAAGCCCAACGGCAAGGATATGAGCAACCAAGACCTTGTGCTCTATGTGCAGAAAAAGGACGACTCCTCTGGCGTGCTCAACGTGGTGGCAGTCAATGGCCAGACCATCGGCGAGTTTACCAACTGCGTGCCCACCATCCCCGAAGGCACCACGCTGATACGCATGGGCCGCGCCGCTTCCGAACTCGACGTGCAGACGCCGCAGTTTGAGGCACTTCCCCAAAAGTCGCAGAACTACTGCCAAATCTTCAAGATGCAGATAGAGCAGAGCACCCTGCAGAAGATTGCCAACAAGGAGGTAGGGTGGACATTCAGCGACCAGGAAGAAGCAGCCATCTACGACATGCGCCTCGGCATGGAGAAGAACTTCCTCTTCGGCGTGAAGAGTCGCGTGGAAGACGTGAACAAGCACGAAACCATCATGCTCACCGGCGGCATCTGGGACCAGGCAGGCGGCGAGTTCCGCTACAAGAAGTCGTCGCTCACGCAGAAAGTGATGATTTCGATGATGCGCCAAGCATTTACCGGCAACGCCGGCAACAAGCGCAAAATCCTCATTGGCGGCAGCGGCCTCATCGAACTCCTCAACCAGATGGAGCAAACCAAGGTGGTGCTTGCTGGCGAGAACATCGTGAAATGGGGCATCGACTTCTCAGAGATGCACTCCAAGTTCGGCAAACTCTACATCCTCTTGTCGGAGGTGTTTGACGAATGCGGCATGGAGTACAATGGCATGATTATCGATCCAGAGTACTTGCAGAAGTACAGCCACATCCCGTTCACCACCGAGCAACTCAACCTCAAGCAGGCGGGAGTGCGCAACACCGATGCATTGGTGCTTACCGAAGCCTCGTGCATGACCCTTCGCTACCCTAAAGCCCACTTGCGCATCATCGGCGAGTAATCGACCGCATTGCAACGCCCGTCCGGCGGATGGCTCCAGCAGCCATTCGCCGGATTTTTGCGTTTTGCGGATAATGCCTACCTTTGCAGCAACGAAAAAGAATTCTTTGAAAACATGTGGTTAAGTTTTGCGTTTCTGTCGGCAGCATTGCTCGGACTCTATGATGTGTCGAAAAAATATTCGCTCCGCGACAATGCCGTCATCCCTGTGCTATTTTGCAACACCCTTATCTGTTCACTCATCTTCCTGCCCATCGTGATTGCTTCCGCGTCGGGCGCTATCGGCACTGGCTCGCCAGCCTTCGTGACGCCGTGGACGTGGAGCGAACAGCGGTTTATAGTGCTTAAAGCCTTCATCGTACTATCGTCGTGGATTCTGGGCTACTATGCCATCAAGCATCTGCCGCTCACCATCGTGGGACCCGTCAATGCCACGCGCCCAGTGATGACCCTCGTCGGCGCGCTCCTCGTGTTTGGCGAAAGGCTCAACGCATGGCAGTGGGCGGGCGTAATTCTTGCTATCACCTCGTTCTATATGCTCAGCCGCAGCGGCAAGAAAGAAGGCATACGCTTCAGCCACAACCGCTGGATTTACTTCCTCGTGGCGGCGGCGCTGCTCGGCGCAGTGAGCGGCCTCTACGACAAATACCTTATGTCGCCCACCGGTGCAGGCCTACGGTCGATGACCGTGCAGTGCTGGTACAACTTCTACCAGTGCGCAATCATGTGCGTAATCCTCTTTGTGGTGTGGCGCCCCATGCGAACGTCGTCGCCCTTCCGCTGGCGTTGGTCGATAGTGGGCATCTCCGCCTTCATCACCCTCGCTGATGCCGTTTATTTCTACGCCTTGACCTATCCCGACGCCATGATTTCGGTGGTGTCGATGGTGCGCCGCGGTAGCGTGATAGTGTCGTTTGTGTTTGGCGCGATGATATTCAGGGAAAAGAACCTGAAGTCTAAAGCCCTCGACCTTCTGCTCGTGGTGATGAGCATGGCGTGCCTCTGGATAGGCGGCCACTAAAAAAGAAAGACAATAGAAAAAAGAAAGCCGCGGCCCGGTCGGGTCGCGGCTTTCGCTGTCTGGTTTTATGTCAAGTGATTATTTCTTCACAACCATCTTCGTGTCGTTCACGAGGTAGACACCCTGTGGCAGTCCGTCGAGACTGTTGCCGAGGTACTGACCGCGGAGGTTGTAGACACGGATAGGCTCGTCGCTATCGTTGATGATGTCGTCGATGCTCGAGATTGTATCCTTAAACAGAATCTTCCACCACTGGGTAGTGGTTGCCGGCAACTTGAAGTATGCGCGGAAGCCGTTCATCTCGAGAGTTGCGTCGCCCGGCGTGTAGATTTCGCCGTTGCTGTTCATGCGGAGTTCGGTGCCGTCGCTGGCAAGAGTGATTGGGCTGAACGTTCCGTTGTAGTAATAGTATTTGAACGAAACGTCGTCGAATCCCGGACGCTCCATAGGAGTGGTGCCAGCATTGATGTCAACGTGGTCGATGATCAAGTATTCCTTGTCTTCGCCAGCCTTCACAATGTAAGGCTTGCCAGCCTCCATCGAGTTGACGAGGTTGAAGATGATGAAGTGTCCGCTACCGCTGGTAAATTCCCACAACTTGGTGCCAGCACCGAAGGTTTCTTCAATCTCGTCCTCGCTGAGGTCGAACGGCAGGCAGACAGTGTCGTAGGTGTTAGCCTCAAACGAGCGCGTAACCTTCACCACGCGGTCCTCCACATCCATAGGAGTGTAGGTCTCGGTGTCGTCGAGCACGAGGATTGACTTCGGCGTATAGTCGTAGACATCGGTGAAACTTTCAATGGCGCAGGTTGCTTGGTTGTTCACTTCAGAGGCGATGCCGATGCGGAACTTGTATTTCAACGAGTTGCCCGACACCTTCACAGTGATGCTACCGGTGCGTGACGGAGAGGCTGTGGTGCCAGCCACCTTCCATGTAGAGCCCTCGTCGGAAGAGTAGGCGAGCACGAGCGAGCCTTGGCGCGTAGCGTAGAGGTCGTCGTTCATCGCGTAGATGAAATTGAGGGTGAGCAAGTCGGTTGCGGCGTCGTAGTTGTCGTCGATGTTGCCATTGAGGTAGAACGTTGTGAATGCTGGTGCAAATTCAGCGGTCTTTACCACAATTTCCGACGGATTGCGTGAAACACACGCCAACGACTCGTCAACGTTAGGCACGATGCGGAAAGCGAAGCAGTCGATGCCTACAGGCACTTTCACATTCTGCGTGCCAGTGAGAGTTGCGAGGTCGGCAGCCTTGATCCACTCGTTGTCGCCGTCGTGGGCGCAATATTCGAGAGTGGCGCTTGTCACGGCGGCAGAACCATTGCTTTGGATGTCCCAAGAAACCTCAGGAGCGTAAGTACGGTCGTAGATGTTAGTGCCGTCGGTGAAATTGGTCTTGATGTTGCCCACGGTGAAACTGCAAGGAACGGTGAATGTAGTCTGCTCGAAGTCGGCCGACTCGTCAGACACCCAACGTCCGTTCTTCACAATGACTCTGAATTCGTCCTTCGCATAGACCGCAACGCGGTAGCGCACCTTGCTTGCCGTCAACGGCACAGCCACTTCAGCGCTGCCCACGAAGGATGTAGGCAGTGTTGCAGCAGTTTTCCAGGTTGTGCCGCCGTCGTAACTTGCTTCAATCTCCACCCTGCCGACAGCGTTGGCGTTGACATCGTAGCACGACCATTTAACGGTCTGCACGTTGCATGCCTTTTCGGCGCTGTAGGTCATGTCGCTAACCGACATCTTCACAGAACCGTTGAGGTAATATTTGGAAGCGAAACTAAGTTCAGCCGAGCGATCCCAGCAGAAATACTGGCCCCATACAGAGCCAACCCCTGAACGGGTGATGACAAAGAAATGGACGTAGTCGTGGTTGTCGCTCACATATCGGTCGCCGGCTTCGTTGCCAATATATGAAAGTTCGTATTCGGTGTTGTTGCTGAAAGTAGAGACACCATCCGTTGGTCTGATCTTGTCAAAATCGTCGACCGTCCATACTGTACTATAGGTCTTGTCGGTAGTGTTGTGGCAAGCCCACACCTGGTATTTATTGTCCTTGGTTTTGCCGATAAGCGACATGTAGATGTCCTTGCTTGAGCCCGACATACCAACGTTCATTATCACTTTGCTGGCGTTGTAGATGCCGAAGGTGCCGTCGCGGAAGTCGTAGAGGTTGGAGTATTCGATTTCATTCGACTCCGCTGAGCGCCATTCACCGTCGCGGGCAAGACTCTTGTAGGCGTCCTGCGGGCGTGCAACCACGCGGAAACGCGCTGCCGCTTGTGGATAATCCAAAGAGAGGGTGTAGGAGCCCGTCATCGACGTAGACGCGGTGATGGAATCCCACGTTTCGCCCTCGTCGTAACTTGCTTGAACCACAGCCTCCTTGAATATCTTCGAGTCGATGCCAGTCACGGTCCATGCGATGGTTTGGGTGTATTTATTGTTGTCGCGGTTGTAGCCTACATCGTTGATAGTCATCGAAACATTGCCAGCGATGCAGAAGTCGCTCGGGAATGTCGAAGCCTCCTCAGTGTTGAGGATAAACAACTCGGCGGCGCTTGCCGACTTCACTTTGGTGATGAACACATAGTTGGAGCCTACAGGAGTTGTGCGGCTGCTGCCTACGCTGTAGTCCGTTACCAGTTTGTATTTCGTGCCTGCGGAGAACGCTTCCTGAGAGCGCGACAGACTGGTTCCGTCGACCGACCAATAGGTGTATTTACCGTTGTTGTCGGTGCTGCCGCACCACCACAATTGGTAGCCGTCGACAGTTTTGCCCAGCATCGTCATGTCGTAGGACTTTTGCGTGTCGCCGCTGCCTGGGCACATCTGTACCTTGGTGGCTTCGTAGGCGGCGGCATGCATCGTGGCAGCGCTGCCGGCGAGAGCCGCCACAAGAAGTATGTTGTTGAAAATTTTTCGTGTCATAACTTTTGTTGTAATCATTGTTGTGCTTCCGTTAGTCTTGCTCATCATTTGTCGGACGGGAAGTAAATAGGAGCAGTGTAGTACTCGTAGTATTTTCGCTCGCCGTTGATGGTGTAGTAGATTTTGAGACCGATGGTGCATGCACCCTTCTTGCCTGGAAGATCCTCAATTGCGATGTTGTTAGGCATAATTATCTCGGTCTTGCCCGACTCCTCGATGGTGAAACTTGGCAATGCGTGACTCGTGGTCTTGTAGTAGTCGAACGAGTAGGTGAAATAAGCCTTATCGCACAGTTGCCACAAAGTCTTCGAGACTGTGTAGGTCAACGGCACTGTCGACAGGTCGTTGTAGCCATCGACTGGTGTGACATCACCGTATCTTAACGATACTGAGATATCCTTCTCGTTGTAGGCAACCTTTACGGTGTCGGAAACGGCAGATATGCTGTAGAGAGCGTCGTCGCTGACATTGGTCGACGGGTAGATGTTTGCGCGGAACAGATAGTCGCTGCAGCCAACAGGCACAACCACATCCTCGGAGCCGCTTGCCGCGCTGACGTTGGCGAGGGCGTGCCAGGTCTTGCCTTTGTCGACGCTGTACTGGAGTTCGCCGCCGCCAAAGAGTTCTGTCATGTTGTCGGAGCAGTTCCATTCCACGGTGGTCTTGAACGACTTCGAGCCCGCTGTTGCGTCGTAGACAAAGTCTTTGTCGGGGTCGATTGCCGAAGCCGTGACGGTGCACGAGAGGTCGGTAGGCTTCAACGCCTTGTTGGTGCTTGTGCTTATCCAACAGCCGTTTGCAACGACTATCTTGTACATGTCCTTCGGATAGGCGATGGCGCGGTAGCGGACGTTTTTCTGCGTGGCAGGAATTTCTACGTAGGCATTGCCGTAGAGAGCGCCGTCGGTGTGGAATGTTTCCCACGTTTTGCCGCCGTCGAGACTTTTCTGGATCTCAGCCTTGTCGAAGAGTTCGCTGGTGACGCTTTCCAAGCGCCAACACATGTGCTGGACATACGACTTTTTGTCGGCGAGCAGTACGGGGTCGTCAACGGTGAGATCGAAATATCCGTTGATGTAATATTTGCTGATGAAACTCGGGGTGGTGCTCATGTCCCAGCAGAACAATGTAGCGCCGTGGTTTTCATACGGATTGTACTTTCTGTAGAAGAACCGTTTCGACGGGTCGTCGGTTATTTTTCGAGTGTAAGCTTCCTCATAGGCTTTCTTGATGGTGAGTTCCTCATTCGTACCGAGACTTGTGAACGTTGCACTATATTTGTCATTGCCAATATTGTCGCCGCCATAATGCCAATAGGTATATGAATAGCCGCCAGTGGCGTTGTTGCATGTCCAAATCTGGTAGCCCTCTTTGGTGACGCCAATAATTTTCATTTCAATGTCTTCGTATGTGATAAGACCGGTATTCATATAGAGCCAAACGGCGCCGTTGAAACTTCCGTAGTTCTCCCAAATGATGTTACCGGTCAACAGTCCAGTCTCTGTTGAACTGCACAATCCGTCCTTGGCGAAGATTTTGTATTTGTCCTTGAGGTAGATTTTGATGCGGTAGGCGCGATTAGCATCTTTGTTGCTGATGTTTACGTCGACGGAACCCGACAAGTTGGTGATGTTGGCGATAACTCCCCATCCCTCAGCGCCATCGGTGTGCGACTCCAAGTCGATGTGGTCGATGGCGTCGAGTGTAATGCCAGTGATGGTATAGGTTACCTTTTGGTGGCAGTCATAATAAGGGTCTAAGTATACGTTGTCGGCCACCATGGTGATGCGCGGCGCTAAGTAGAACTCCTTGATGAAGTCAACAGTGCTTGTGCCGTCCCAAATGAACATTTCGGCTTCGGTACTGGTCAGGGGCTTCACCACGTAGAGGTCGGTGGTGTCGCCTGAGATCTCGCACTCATAACTGATGTCATTGTAGGAGGTGGAGATGCTGTACTTCTTGTTTTTTTCAAACTTTCGCTCGTTGGCCGACATTGAGCGGCCGCTGCTCTCCGACCATCGCGCGTGTAGGTTGTTTTTGCTCGGGTTTGGCTTGTTGCACGCCCAGATTTGCTGGCCGTCGGCATTTTCGCCAAGCAGGACCATGTCCTGCGACACATTGCTCGAGGTGGTGTAGTCGCCAAGCCACATCTTTAAGTCGGCGGGCTTGTAGTTGCTGGCGTTGGCAGCGTGCATAGAAAAAGCACTGCCAGCGATGGCAACAGCGACAAATAATCTCTGAAGAATCTTCATCATGTTTAGAAATATAGATAAATTATTGACAATTACTTGATTAAAGCCTTCCTGCGGCAACAATCAAACCGCAAGAGGTGGTTATGAAAATCATAGTAGCGATTACATGTCGCAAATTTACAACTTTTTTGTAATCATCGCAATGATTGGAGATTAAATATTTGAGAAGGCTTGGGTGAAAGTAATTTTTAGAAGATCACGGAGCGAATGGGCGAGCCTCGGAGAGGCGAAATGTCTAGAACCCCATGACTTTAGCCTGTGGAAATCCTGTCTATCAAATATTTGCGTGCTGTAAGTACGCTACCGCACCACTTCGAGGCAGTCACACCCCTGAAGCGCCGCCTACGGGGCGCAAGTCGCGGAGTATTAGCCGTGCCCCAGGCTGAAGCCATGGGGTTTTAGATATTTCGCCTCTCCGAGGCTTACTGTGTCACTGCAGGGGTTTCTAACATTTCGCCTCTTCGAGGCTTGCGCTGTGTCGCTGCACTATTGCTCCGCTGGTGTGGGCATAGCAAAAAGGGTCGCCCCTATCGGGGTGACCCTTATGTTGTTTGAGTTCTTATGCTTAAGATTAAGCCTGAGCTGCAGTAGACTCAACAGCAGGAGCTGCAGTTTCAGCAGCAGGAGCTGTTTCTTCAACTGGAGCTGATTCAGCAGCAGTAGAGTCATTAGCGGCTTTGTTGCCAGAGCAAGAGAACAATGTAGCAGAAGCTACAACAGCAAGTAATAAAACTAACTTTTTCATTTTTTCTAAATTTTAATAATAAAACAATTTTTTGCTTCAAAAACACCACAAAGGTACAAACGATTTTGGTTGTGCAAACGATAAGTCAACTTTTTTTTCTGTGATGTAACATTTTTTAAACATTCGCGTTCCGCTTTTAGCAGTCGGGAATTTTGCAATAATGCTTAGAAGTTTCATTTACTGCAACTTGCGTCGTATTGTACCTTTGCGCGTATTTTATGATTTTATAATATAATTTTTTGTCCGTTCACAATATATATGCCTTTTCCGAATCCAGTGATGTGGTTTTCGCCTTGGTTTACAGGGCAAGAGTATGCTCTGCCGTCGATTGAAACCACCGAAACAGTTGTTGCTTCAGGAGCGATGACGTAGATTACACCGTTGGCTGTAAACACGCGCATCTGTTTTGTTGTGATGCCGTTGACCGATGATTCAGAAGGAGTTACCACGTGGTCGACGCCCGAAACGGTGTAGTAGCCGCCGTTTTGGAATACGAGGTCGGATGTTTGCGGGCTGCCAGTGTTGCTGAAGATAATGTGGGTAGGCATGTCGGCTGAGTCTGGAGTGCCGCTGTAGACCCATTTCCAGATTTTGTTGCCGTTGGCAGCGGTGCCCATCACAGTGGCGCGCTCACCCGGCCATTTGCCGCCAGTGTAGTTTGTGCCCGAGTTGTTGCTCCAGCACCATACGCTCACCTTCTTGTAAGAGCCATCGGCAGGCGCCTCGAAGAATGCTGCCATCTCGCCAACGTTGAATTGCGGAGTGTAAGGGTTGAGATCTTCGTCGCAGCCACCAGAACCGCCGCCGTCTTCAGTGGTTTCTTCCTGAGTGCCGTCGTAGGATGGTTGAGTCTTGCTCGAAGGCGATGAAGCATAGAGGAACTTTCCGTCTTCGCCAACCTTGCCAGGGGCAGGGGTGAGCGATGTGTTGAGCACATAGACGCGCATGTTGCCGCGGCCCGAGCATGAAGCAGTGAGAGTGCCGTTGGTGACGGTTTGGGTGTCGCCAGTGATAGCGTCGACGTATGTGCCGTTCTCGATGCCAGTGAATGTGGCGCCGCCGGAGATTGTCACGAGTACGTAACTGTCGGTAGTTGCGTCGGTGAAGCGGCGCTTGAAGGCGTAACTGCCTGAGCAGCCTTCAGTGCTGTACTGGCCTTTGCGGAGAGCCGGAATCGCCATGCGGATGCGGTTGAGTCGCTGGATGTGGAGTGCAAGTGGATATTGCAGCGTTGCGTTCATGTTGCCGGTGGCGCTGCTCCAGTCGGCGAAGTCGTTCACTTGCACGTCGCCCTTGATGTAGCCGCCGAAGTATGCACGGCCAGAGTCCTTAAGAGGAATGTTCGGGCCTTTGTCGATTGTGCAACCCTTCTTAAACTCGATTTCGCTACCGTAGTAGAGGCAAGGGATGCCGCGGAAAGTGAACATAAGGTCGAGGTTTTCAGCCCAAGCCTCAGTGCCTTGAGCGAAACGCTGATCCTCAGGTGCACCGTTAGGCGCGTAGTCGTGAGAATCAACGTAGACCACGTTGTAGGAAGCGTCGTTATAGTATTTGTCGCCGCTCTTTGCGATGCCCCAAGCGCCGCCGATGTTGCAGAAGTTGTGGTGCATCGGGAAGTCGATTACGCTAAGTCCTGAATATTGTGAATAGTCAGGCTTGTGGTAGGTGTTGCCGTTGAGGAACACGTTGTTTGACGTAGGCTGGCTGCTTTGCGACGATGAGCCGTTGTCGGCATATTGCTGCTGGCAGGAGAGTTGGTTGGTGTGGGTAAACGGCGTAGACTCGTAGATTACGAGGTCGTTCCAAGAGTCGGGGTTAGTGTCCCACGCATAGTCCTTCGACTCTTTCCAAGTGTAGAAAGGTACGGAGAGAGCAGGAACTTCGCGGTACCAAATTTGGGTGTAGCGCGCACAAACCTCGGTAAACATGAAGAACGGGCCACCATTGCGTTTATCCTTATATGTCTCCGCTGCTGCGGTGAATGCAGGGTTGAACGCCTTGTTGAAGGTGAGGCGGGCGATGTGTCCGCCGGTGTCGATGCGGAAACCATCAACACCCATCTTGATGAAATTGGTGTAGCAGTCGATGAGATAGTTGTAGGTCTGCGGGTTTTCCGTATTCAAGTCCACGCAGTCGCCGGCAATCTGCGCCCACCAACGGGTGTTGTCGTCCCAGTTGAACTGGCCGAAGTGGTGCCAGAGGTTGTGGGTGTCGTGGTTCTGATTGTCGGTGTTCTTCATCTCGCGCAGGCGGGCGCTGTACTGCTCGCCCGAAGGCAGGTCTAGATAATTGTCGGGTAGGCGTCCGCCGTCCTTCTGTGTGTAAGGCACCATGCAGGCGTCGATGTCGCTTTGGTCGGCACTCCAGTCGCGGTTGAAGAGTTTGCAGAGGTTAGCCTCGCCGAAGTTGCCTGTGTGATTGAGCACGATGTCGAGAATCACTTTCATGCCGCGCTGGTGGGCAGCATCGATGAGCGATTGGAAAGTAACGTCGTCCGACTCGTAGCGGTGGTCCACCTTGCTCATGTCGGCAGCGTGGTAGCCGTGGTAGTCGTAGCCGGATGCGTTTTCAACGATAGGGGTAATCCAAATGGCTGTGAAGCCCAGAGCCTTGATGTAGTCAAGTTTTTCGATAAGTCCCTTGAAGTCACCACGCCATGCAGGGTCGCCAGTGTTGTACTGCTGTCCGTCCCAGCATTGGGTGTTGTTCGATTTGTCGCCGTCATAGAAACGGGTTGTCATCACGAAATAGATGGTCTCGTCGCGGAAATCGTCACGGTTACCTACAAAAGATGCTGCAGACACTTGCGACAGACCGGAAGCAATCAACAGCGCAGCCATCGATGCTTTGGCTTTAGAAATAAGTTTCATAGGTTATTAAATTTTAATCTCCCAAATGTATGACTAAAATTTGTGGTTTACAAATATTTAGCGCGAAAAAATTGATGGACGAGCGATCGGGGTTCATTGG
>CAVEIP010000007.1:31611-41690 GCA_963615935.1 [Ruminococcus] lactaris
GGCGGCGCGGAGGAAGTCGCCATGGTCAAGGGCCTTGGCGAGGGCTACGGCACGCTGCTTCATTGCGACAAGGCTGTCGGTCGACAAGGCAGCGACAGCGGCTTTGAGGTCGCGCAGGGAGTCGACGGCGATGCCTACGCCTTCGCGCTCCACCACCTGTGCTACGCCAGCCTTGCGCCACACCACCACTGGGATGCCCGCGCGCAGATAGAACGACACCTTGTGTGGGGAGTTGACCGTGAGATATTCGCCGTAGTCGCCACGGCAGCCGTCGACCGACTCGCCGTCCCACACCAATCCAAAGTCAGCGTCCACGCCCGCCACGAAGTCCTCCGCCTGAATGAAGCCGTTCACCTCTATATTAGGATGCTGGCGCATGCCGTGGAGATTCTGCTTGTCGCCGTAGAGCACAAACTCAAAATCGTCGGCAAGGTCGGGCAGCGAGAGCAGGAAAGAGTTCTTCTTGTTGTTGAGCGATCCGGCATAGACCAGTCGCAACTTGTCGCGGTGGCTGAACTCGGTGTGGGGGTTAAATGCCGCTGCTTTGTAGTCGTAGAGCCCCAACCCGCGCACGGGGCGCTGGAGTCCGCGGTCGCGGAGCCACTGCGCCATCGCGTCGTTGGCGGCGATGATGGTGTCGGCATGGCTCAGTCGGGCAATCTCCTGCTCCGTGGTGAGTTTCTTGCGGCGGAACGAGCCTAGGTCGTGGATGAGCGCCGTGATGCGCGCGCCGCGCAGATGCGCCACGCGGCAGAGATAGGTGAAATATTTTTTTACGGGATACTGCAGCACCACCTCGTCGCCACGCCTAACGGCAACTGTGAACCGCGCCACGGAGGCAAACGTGAGAAGAAAGTTCGTGATTTTGTTGTCGCTCACGTGCATCGGCAAACCGAGATTTACGGCACCGAGAGCGTCGAGCGTGCGCTCGTTGTCGGTTTTGGCTTTGTTGCCGGCAGAGCGCAAATCGCGGTAGCAGCGGCTGAGGTAGCAGATACGTTTCATCATGGTCCAAAATTACCACTTTTGCGGCAATTGAGCAAAATGATTACCTTTGTCGAGCGAAAATTTAAAAACGTCTATCATATAATGATTCCAAAGACTATCCATCTGTGCTGGTTCAGCAACGATTCGTTCCCTGTTGAAATAAAAGTGTGTCTCGACACCTGGAAGCGTCTGCTTCCCGACTACACCGTGCGCCGCTGGACCTACGACGACGCTATGGCAATCGGCATCGACTTTATCCGCGAGGCACTCGAGCAGCGACAGTGGGCGTTTGCCGCCGATGCGGTGCGCTTCTATGCGGTCTACGCCGAGGGCGGTGTGTATATGGACAGCGATATCTTCCTCTACAAGCGTTTCGATGAATTTATGGACAAGCCGGGATTTACCACCTTTATGACCGAAGAGGGCGACACCCGCACAGGCCTGCAGGCGGCTTTCTTCATCGCCGACAAGGGTGATGCTTTCTGCGGACGGATGCTCGACTACTATCGCAACAATCATTTTGTCAATGCCGACGGCACGATGAACCGCACCATCTCGCCCATACTGATGGAGCGCGAGGCGCTGGCGTTGGGCTTCGACATGAAAAACCGCCGGGCGCAATGCCTCGACGGTCTTAACGTTTATCCTACCGACTATCTGTTGCCGCGCAAGCGCTATCCGCGCACCGAGGTTTCTTTTGGTGAGCATCGCATCTTCGGCAGTTGGCGCAAGCGCAAATTGGGTCGCAAAATCGACCTTATGCTTAACCACTACTTTGCCGCGGCACGCTACGCCCTGCTGCGGAGATAGGATATTATTTCTTGACGGAGGCTTTGAGGCCTTCGATCACGGCGTTGGTGAAGCCGCAGGCTTCCATGCGGTTCAAGCCCTTGATGGTAAAGCCGCCTGGGGTGGTAACCTTGTCGATTTCTTCCTCGGGATGGGAGTCGTTGGTCATCAGCAGTTGCGCCGCGCCCTTGACGGTCTGCGCCACAATCAGTTTGGCTTGCGAAGGATAGAGACCGAGTTCTACGCCTGCCTCCATCGCTGCGCGCACGTAGCGGAGCGCGTATGCCGTGCCGCACGAGCCAAGCGCCATTGCCGCATCCATCAACCGCTCCTCAATCTTCAGCGTAGCGCCGAGGCGGTTGAACATGTCGAAGACGAGGGTGTTCTGCTCCTCGGTAGCGCCGTCCGACGCCACCACAGTCATGCTCTCGCCGATGGCGATTGCCGTGTTGGGAATTACGCGGAAAAGGGGCGCGCTCTCGCCGAAGAGTTCACGCAGATGGCTGAACGGCACACCTGCCACCACCGACACGATGAGACTTCCCGCCTTCACTGCATCCTTAACCTCACCCGCCACAGCGTCGATGAGCCACGGCTTCACTGCCAGCACCACTACGTCGGCATCCTTCACTACCTCGCAGTTGCTCGTTGATGTGACTACCGCTGGAAACTGAGCCTTGAGTGCGTCAAGTTTGCCCTGCGAGCGGTTGCTTACTGCCAATTCATTCTCCCGTGAAAAAGCGGCATCGGCGGCGAGACCTCTTGCAGTCGCGCCGCCCATGTTGCCGCATCCTATGATTGCGATTTTCATTGTCTTGCGGATTTGTTATTCAGCATTAGTTTCTGTAGCCTCTTCGGCTGGAGCATCCTCCTCCTCCTTGTCGTCCTTGTGGAAGAGTTTAGCCTTGATTTTAGCCTCGAGTTCGTCGGCAAGTTCGGGGTTGTCGCCAATCAGGCGCTTCACTGCGTCGCGACCTTGTCCGAGTTTGGTGCCGTCGTAGGAGAACCACGAGCCACTCTTGTTGATGATGCCGAGGTTCACGCCCAAGTCGAGGATTTCGCCGCTGTGCGATACGCCCTCGCCGAAGGTGAGTTCGAACTCAGCCTTGCGGAATGGCGGCGCCACCTTGTTTTTCACAACCTTCACCTTGGTCTGGTAGCCCAGCACGTCCTCGCCGTTTTTGATGGCGCCCATGCGGCGGATGTCGAGGCGCACCGAAGCGTAGAACTTCAGGGCGTTGCCGCCGGTGGTTGTTTCAGGTGAGCCCCACATCACGCCAATCTTGTCGCGCAACTGGTTGATGAAGATGCAGGTGGTGTTGGTCTTCGAGATTGTTGCCGTGAGTTTGCGCAGCGCCTGCGACATGAGTCGTGCCTGCAAGCCCATCTGCTTTTCGCCCATCACGCCCTCGATTTCCGCCTTTGGCGTAAGGGCAGCCACAGAGTCGACCACGATGATGTCGATGGCCGACGAGCGGATGAGTTGGTCGGCAATCTCGAGAGCCTGCTCTCCGTTGTCGGGTTGAGCGATATAGAGGTTGTTGATGTCAACGCCCAGTTTTTCGGCATAGAACCGGTCGAATGCGTGTTCGGCGTCGATGATTGCAGCGATGCCGCCCTGCTTCTGCGCCTGCGCAATGGCAAGGATTGCCAAAGTGGTCTTACCTGACGATTCCGGGCCGTAGATTTCGATGATACGTCCGCGCGGGTAGCCGCCCACACCGAGTGCATAGTCAAGACCGATGATGCCCGAAGGAATCACCTCGATGTCTTCGATATTGTCGTCGCCGAGTTTCATGATTGCTCCGCGGCCAAAGTCCTTTTCAATCTTCGACATGGCGTTTTGCAGAGCCTTGAGTTTCTCGCTTGCGCCGTTTGCCTTGTCTGTAGTTTTTTCCATAATGGGTCTATGCTTTATTTTTTTTATTTCGTTTATTCAGGAGGGTTTCCCCTCGTCTACGATGCAAAATTACACCTGCATTGGGCAAGTAAAATGCTCGCGGTTGTTAATGTTTTACAACCTCCACCTTGTGAGTCGGTGGTAACTCTCGGTTGCGCTTGTCCACAGCCTCCACCACACGCTGGGCAAGGATGTTGAAAGCCTCGCCGCTCACGGTGTTTTGCAGAGCCGCAGGCTTGCCACTGTCGCCGCCGTCGCAGATGCTTGCCACGAGAGGAATCTGCGCAAGGAGTTCTACGCCGAGTTTCTCTGCCAATCGCTTGCCGCCTCCGTTGCCGAAGATGAAATAGCGCTCGTCGGGATGCTCCGCGGGAGTGAACCACGCCATATTTTCCACGATGCCGAGCACAGGCACGTTGACCTGCGGACTGAGGAACATGCTCACACCTTTGCGCGCATCGGCAAGAGCCACTTCCTGCGGAGTGGTCACAACCACGGCGCCAGTGATGGCGAGCGTCTGCACGAGAGTGAGATGGATGTCGCTCGTGCCTGGGGGCATGTCAATCACAAAATAGTCAAGGTCGCCCCAGTTGGCGTCGCCGATGAGTTGCTTGAGGGCGTTGCTTGCCATGCCGCCGCGCCAGAGCACAGCATTGTCCTTGTCGACAAGGAAGCCGATGGAAAGCACCTTCACACCGTATTGCTCCACGGGGGCAATGAGGTTGCGGCCGTCCACCTCGTCCATATAGACCGGAGCGTCCTCCACGCCAAACATCTTTGGCGCTGACGGACCGAAGATGTCGGCATCGAGCAGACCTACTTTGTAGCCCTGTTTGGCGAGAGCCACGGCGAGGTTGGTGGCAACTGTAGACTTGCCCACGCCGCCTTTGCCCGACGACACACCGATGATGTTCTTCACGTTGGGGAGCATCTTGGCGGGTTGCTCCACGTTGTGGCGATACTTCACGGCGATGTTGCCCGCCACCTTGGCGTTTTCGCTCGCGTAGGTGGTGATGGCTGCTTCAGCCGCCTTGACCACGCTCTTGATGAACGGGTCGGTCGACTTTTCAAAAATCAGGGAGAACGACACATTCATTCCGTCGATGCGGATGTCGTCCTCCACCATATTGTTTTCCACAAGGTCCTTGCCGTTGCCAGGGTAGCGCACGTGGCGAAGGGCCTCGGTGATGAGTGCTGGATATAGTCTTTCTTCCATAATTGCGTTATTTAGAGAATTTTGCGTCGGTTTCGAGGAATCCGCGCGAAAAACTGCGGTAGGTGTCTCGCTCTATGTCGATTTCTGGCTCTTGCAGCGCTGTGGCGTGGTCAAGATGCCAACTGATGTACTTGATTGTGAGTCCGCGGGCGAGCCATTGGCGCTCGTAGAAGGTGCGGATTTCGAGGATGTCGTCGGCGAGGCCGCTATTGTAGAGGTCGTCGGTGTTGACCTCGGTAGAGAAGCCGTTCAACTTCACCATCGCGTCGGTGTAGGCGTAGAGGAACGGGCTGTCGGTTTTCAGATGCACGATGCCGCCGTCCTTGAGAATCTGGCGGTAGAGTTGCATGAAGCGGGTGGAGGTGAGGCGCTTGTTTACCTTCTGCATCTGTGGGTCGGGGAAGGTTATCCAGATTTCCGACACCTCTCCAGACTCGAAAAACGATGCTATGAGTTCGATGCTGGTGCGGAGAAACGCTACGTTGCCGATGCCTTCCTGCACCGACTGCTTAGCGCCCGTCCACATGCGAGCACCCTTGATGTCGACGCCGATGAAGTTGCGGTCGGCAAACTTCTTTGCCATTCCTACGGCATATTCGCCCTTGCCGCAACCGAGTTCGAGCACTATAGGATTGTCGTTTTTGAAAAATTCCTTCCATTTGCCCTTCAGTGGAAACGGTCCCTGCTGAAGTACTGCAAACGGATATTGAAACACGTTGGGGAAGGTTTCCATTTCCCCGAATTTCTTCAACTTATTCTTTCCCATAGGTCTGGCTATTGTCGGCTAATCTTTATAGTTTTTACATTGTTCTTTTCAATCACGCATCTCACTACATACGCCTTGCCGCTATAGGCCGACAGGTCCATCGTCGCCTCGTTGGCGTTTGGCGCAGCCTGCTTCAAAAGAATTCCGCTGAGGTCGTAGAGACTGTATGACAATATCTTCGATGTGCTGCGTAGGGTGATGATGTCACCGTTCGATTCGACTTTAAACGCCTCGTCGGAGAGGTTTTTTATAGTGGAAGAGTCAAAGAAGTCTTTCCATTGCTCTGCGGACATGTAGGCGGAGGTCGACGACTCCGGCACCACGAGTTTCACGTTCTCAGGCTTCACGCCTTCCCACACACTTTCGCCGAGCGCTGGCGGCGTGGTGGCTTTGCTTTCGAGAAGTACTAATGCCGTCCAGCCACGCATTGCACGTGTGCCGATTTTCTCGACGCTGGCAGGCAACACAAACTGCGTCATCTCGCTCCAGTCGCTTAGGGCATAGTCACCTATCTCGGTCACCGTTTCAGGCAGAGTGGCTGTTTGCACCGCCTTGCCGCCCATAAACGTGTAGTCGTTGATTTTCGCCAGGCCTTCGGGTAGTGCCACGGACTGCAGACTCGTAGAGTAGAAAAAGGCGCCGTCGCCGAGCGAGGTGACCGACGCTGGCAGATTGACAGATTGCAGCGATGCATTGTCGGCAAATGCCCATGCGCCTACAACCGTGAGGTTGGGGCATGCGGAGAGGTTGGCCGCGGTGAGAGCGCATCCCTGGAACGCGCTTTCGCCGATGGTTTGCAGCGATTGCGGGAATGTGAATGACGAAAGGGCTTTGTCGTCGACAAAAGCCGATGTACCAACCGATGCGAGTTGCGCCATCTGCGGCATAGCCGAGAGCGCAGTGCAGTGGCTGAACGAGTAGTCGCCAATGGTTTGCACCCCCTCGCCGCCGCTCACCGTAGTGAGAGCAGTCATGCCCGAGAACGCACTGGCATCAACCGTGGTGACCGATGCTGGCAGAGCGAGCGTAGCAACACCCGTGCATCCCGCCATCGCACCTTCGCCAACCGATGTGATTGATGACGGTAAAGCCACCGATGTGAGTGATGCTATGCCCATCAGTCCGTATTTTGGCAATTCATTTGCAGGGTAGTATGTGAAGTTTGCAAATACTGGCACCTTGTCGGAATATTCCTCGATAGTAACGCCAGTCAGATCCAATTGCTCCAACTTAGGCATCGACGACTGCACATAGGCGAAGTCGCGCGCGTCCATCGAGCCCGTGAGGGTGAGTGATGTGAGTGTGGCAGCCTCGTCGGCAGTCACTAAGGCACTCAACTGACCGGCAGTCGTTTCCGTTGCCCCTGCACACACCGCCGAGCAACACAAAGCGATTGAAAATAAAGCCTTTTTCATAATTTACAAAGATAGTGCAAGCCGAGCAGAAAACAAAACAAGCTTGCTTGATTTTGTTTTCCGAGGCGCAGCCACAAGGGTGCGGTAACTTGTAAATGGTGCTGTGGCGTACTTACAGCACGCAGATATTAGGTAATCGGCTTAGCCCCAGGCTAAAGCCGTGGGGTTTGGAATATAGCGCCTTTACAAGGCGCCGCTTACCTTATTGAAATGCATCCCGTCGGGGTGGGCTCATTAGATGAAATTTAGGTGTCGATAAAATTCTTGGTGTTCTCCACTGTGCTGTCCTTTGTCGATGTCGCTGGCGATTTCCTCACGCCGCGGGTATAAAAAACAATTCGCCCCTCGCGGTGTGCGAGGGGCGAATTTATGAGGTCCGTTAACTTGTTTGGTTAGCCTTTGTATTTCTTTACGATGATACAAGCGTTGTGACCGCCAAATCCAAATGTGTTGGAAAGGGCTGCGTTTACTGTACGCTTCTGGGCTTCGCCAAATGTGTAGTTAAGGCTGTAGTCAATTTCTGGGTCATTGTCACCTTCTTCGTGGTTGATTGTAGGTGGAACAATGTCTTCTTCTACCGACTTGACGCAGAACATAGCCTCTAAAGCACCTGTTGCACCGAGAAGGTGTCCAGTCATCGACTTTGTTGAACTGATGTTCAACTTGTTTGCGCTTTCGCCAAACACGTCTTTGATTGCTTTCACCTCCGACAGGTCGCCTACAGGAGTAGATGTGCCGTGAGCATTGATGTAGTCAATGTCGGATGGCTTCATTCCTGCATCTTCGAGTGCGTTGTTCATCACCAACTTAGCGCCCAAGCCTTCTGGGTGGGTTGCTGTGAGGTGATAAGCGTCTGCCGACATGCCACCACCTGCTACCTCTGCATAGATGTGAGCGCCGCGGGCGAGTGCATGCTCGAGTTCTTCAAACACAAGGCTCGCGCCACCTTCACCCATAACGAAACCATCGCGCGAAGCGCTGAATGGGCGTGATGCGTGAGTTGGGTTGTCGTTGAGTGTCGACAATGCGTGCATTGAGTTGAATCCGCCTACGCCAGCAGGGTAGATTGCAGCCTCAGCGCCACCAGTTACCACTGCGTCAGCCTTTCCGAGACGGATGGTGTTGAACGCGTCGATAAGTGCGTGGGTCGATGATGCGCAAGCCGATACTGTTGCGTAGTTAGGTCCGCGATAGCCGTAGGTCATTGAGATAAGACCTGCTGCCATGTCGGCAATCATCTTAGGGATGAAGAACGGATTGTACTTCGGACCTTTGTCCTTGTTCATGGCGTAGTAGCCAGCTTCTTCTTCAAAGGTGTGCAATCCGCCGATGCCTGCGGTGAAGATAACACCTACGCGGTTTTTGTTGAGGCCTTCAAATTCTTCAAGACCTGCGTCCTTAACTGCCTCGCGGGCAGCGATAAGGCCGTATTGCGCGTAGAGGTCATACTTGCGGACTTCTTTGCGGTCGAAATGGTCGGCAGAGTTGTAGCCCTTTACTTCACAGGCAAACTGTGTCTTGAATAAAGAGGCGTCGAAATGGGTAATAGGAGCGGCTCCGCTAACACCAGCAAGCGCATTCTTCCACGTAGTGGCTGCGTCGTTGCCGATTGGCGTGATTGAACCGATGCCTGTTACAACAACTCTTTTCAGTTCCATTAAGAAATATTATTTGTTAGCGTTTTCGATGTATGCGATAGCGTCGCCTACAGTCTTGATGCCTTCTGCTTGGTCATCTGGGATTGTGATACCGAATTCTTTCTCGAATTCCATGATCAATTCTACAGTGTCAAGTGAATCTGCGCCGAGATCCTGAGCAAATGTTGCTTCTGGAGTTACTTCTGACTCGTTTACACTAAGTTTGTCAACAATTATAGCCTTTACTCTTTCTGCAATTTCAGACATAATTTTTTAATTTTTAGATTAATAATTTTCTTTAGTTTCGTATTTTAGACTCGCAAAGTAAACAATTATTCTTCTAACTGAAAAATATTTAACACAAAATCCGCCTTTTTCTGCACAAAAAACCGACTTTTGTGCAGATTTTTACGAGTTTTCGTGTCGTTTTTCAGCCACTTTTGTCATCCAACGGGAAAAAAATCCAGTCATCGCCTCGTTGTCGTCGCGCATGCGCTCGGGATGGAACTGCACGGCGAAGATGTTGCGTTCGGGCCACTCGAGAGCTTCAACCACTCCGTCGACTGTGGTGCCGCTCACGGTGAGGTCGTCGGCCACGCGGTGCACGCACTGGTGGTGATGGCTGTTGGTGGGTAGAAACTGAGTGCCAAACAGTTGCTCAGCCATCGAGCCGGCGGTGAATGCCACTTCGTGGGTTGCCACCTCGGTAGGCTCTGTCTGGTTGTGCTTGGCAAACTCTGCGCCCATCTGCGTGAGCATGTCCTGGTAGAGCGATCCGCCGAGCGCCACATTGATTATCTGAAGGCCGCGGCAGATGCCCAGCACGGGGATGGCGCGAGCCATGGCGGCATCGAGCAACTCGAGTTCGTAGACGTCGCGTTGCAGCGACACCCGTCCGAGTCCAGGCCGCGGGGTTTCGCGGTAGATTTGCGGGTCGGCATCGCAGCCGCCCGTCAGCATCAGTGCGTCGGGACAGATGCGGTCGAGCCATTCGTCGATTTGCGAGCGCAGCACGAGCGGTGGCATGACTACGGCAATGCCGCCAGCATCGGTCACCGCCTCCACATATTCCTGGCGGAGATTGATGTGTTCCTCTTCATCGATATTGCACGAAAGTAGGATGACAGGTTTTTCCATTAGAGTTCCTATTATATATAGGTACAAAGTTAGCAACCCCGCGTCGGAATTCAAAATCAGCCCCGCAAAAACCACAAATCGCCAAAATTGCACCAAAAATAGTGCAATTTCAAGCAAAAACTGCACTGAAAACAGTGCAGTTTTGATGTTTTGGCTTTAAAAATGTCAGCGAGCAGTTACATGTTGGTGCATTCTTCGTCGCTGTCGGTGGCTACGGTTTCGCCGGGTTTGA
>CAVEIP010000008.1:0-2348 GCA_963615935.1 [Ruminococcus] lactaris
GCGGCTACCTAACCATCAAGAAATACAGTCCGCTAACCAAGAGTTACACACTTGGATACCCAAACCAAGAGGTGAAAATCGGCATGCTGAAGAGTCTTGCGCCAAATTATCTGTCGCCAGTGTCGGTCGACAACAACAGTATGTTAATCCAGTTTGTTGAGAATCTCTACGAAAACAACCTTGAAGGCGCATTGACAAGGTTGAAGGCATACCTCTCAGGCATTTCCAACCGATTGTCGAACAAAAACGAGCGCGATTTCCAGACCGTTTTCTATCTTTTGTTCAATCTTATGGGCGCCTACATCAAGGTGGAGGAAGACAGCGCCATCGGCCGCGCAGATGCAGTGGTGCACATGCCCGACACAATCTATGTTTTCGAGTTGAAATACGACGGCTCTGCCGAGGAAGCCATCAAGCAGATTGACGACAAGGGATACCTCATCCCCTATTCAGCCGACGGCAAGCGATTGGTGAAAGTGGGCATAAACTACGACAGCGAGCAGCGAACCATCGGCGAATGGATTGTCAAGGAAGCGGAATAGTCAAAAATTTTGACTATCTTTGCAACTTGCAGAATTTCAATTACGAAGCATTAAATGAAAAAAATATGTTGTATCGGGCACATTACGCTCGACAAAATCATTACCCCCAAGACTGAAGTAGAGATGCCTGGAGGCACTTCTTTCTACTTTGCCCACGGCATCAACAGCATCAACCCAGACGCCAATTTCCAGTTGGTCACGGCTGTGGCTGAAAGCGAGATGAAGTCGGTCGACGACATCCGCGCCCTCGGCGTTGACGTGGTGGTGCTGCCAACGCGCCACACCGTGTTTTTCGAGAACAAATACGGCGAAAACCAAAACAGCCGCACGCAACGTGTGCTGGCGAAGGCCGACCCATTCACTGCGCAGTCGCTGAGCAATATCGACGCCGACATCTATCACCTCGGCTCACTTCTCGCCGACGATTTCTCCATCGACGTGTTTGAGATGCTTTCCGCTAAGGGCATCCTGTCGGTCGACGCGCAGGGCTATCTACGCGAAGTGAGGGGCGAAAAGGTCTACTCGATCGACTGGAAAAACAAGTGCGACTACCTCCGCTATGTGGACATCCTCAAAGTGAACGAATTTGAGATTGAGGCACTCACAGGGCACTCCGATGTGAAGGCTGCAGCACTTACGCTCGCAGGCTGGGGAGTGAAGGAAGTGTGCATCACCCTCGGCAGTTACGGCTCGGTGATCTACGATGGTAAAGAGTTTACCATCGTGCCAGCGTTCCCTACGCGCGAAGTGGTCGATGCCACCGGTTGCGGCGACACCTACTCCACCGGCTACCTCTACAAGCGTGCCTGCGGCGCATCGATAGCCGAAGCGGGATGCTTCGCGGCGGCAATGTCGTCGCTCAAACTCGAGCACTCCGGACCATTCAACCGCACGGAGGCCGACATCAACGCACTGATTGCCGAAAGCGGACTGAAAGCCACTATCGAGCAATAGCCCAAGACGGCATTTTGCAGAACGCAAAATTTTTGTAATTTTGCATACGCAAAAATATACAGGCTGGCTCTGTAGTTCAACGGATAGAATAGAAGTTTCCTAAACTTTAGATCCGAGTTCGATTCTCGGCGGAGCTACAAAAAATTGACAAGCGCGACAGTTTATGCTGTCGCGCTTGTCGTTGGATTATGAGAAAATTATTGGCTATTTAGTCAGCAATTTCGTTGAGCGAAACGTGTCCTTTGTATTTCTTGTCGACAATCACCACCAACGAAGGCAAAATGCTGTAGGAGCGAGTTTCGCCCACCTTGAGGCGGTAAGTGAACACCAAGCCGCCGTCGCCGTCGCTCTTGAGGCTTACAGGCACTATCTCAGTGTCCTTGTTTGTTACAGGCTTGCTCACGGCAATTACATACTGCTTTGCAAAATCAATCTCCGTAGGCTTTCCATCTTCGCCCATCACAGTAGCCATGCCGAAGTTCGCCTCAAAATCCTTCTGCGAGGCAATTTTGCCGTTAGGCAATTTCTTCACGTCGTTGCGCACAAAGTAGCGGTTAGCCACAGTGTAGGGGATTTCAGCCACCTGTGTGGCAGCGGTAACGGCGTCAGCCTTCTTCGACTCAGAGTTTTTAGAAGTGTGGCAAGAGCATAGCATTGCAGCCATTGCCAAGGTGAGAAACATTAGTTTTTTCATTTTGTATGATGTTTTGAAATTTCCAAAAAATTAAGCGTTGGGCGGCAGTTGCTCAACAACCACCCAACGACAAAATTAAACCAAACAAACTAAATTTAATAATCAGCAGAAATCTATTTTATCAATCCGTTGTTCAATGCGTCGGTAAAAGGTATCTG
>CAVEIP010000008.1:2358-28627 GCA_963615935.1 [Ruminococcus] lactaris
GTATCTGCGTAGCGCCGCCACTCTTGCGGCTGCAGTACTTGAACGTGGTCGACTTCTCTCCTGTAAACGACATCCACTTGATGGTCAGCGTCACCGTTTCGTCCTTGGTGTCGGGCAGCGACGACAAGTCGAAAGCCACAAGCGCATCGCCCAGCACACCGCTGGTGTCGCCCTTGGCGTTGTGGCGCAACTGAAGCACGTAGGGCGCATCCGCATCGCCGCTCTTCACGAGGTTGATGGTGTGGGTAGTGCCCTTGCCGCCCCAAACCGTGCGGAAGCGGAGAGTGAGGTAGCCGTCCTCTGCGATGGTAACCCAGTCGCGGACAATCTCGATAGGGTCGTTGCCGTAGGCGGTAACGTTGTCGGCAGTGGCGGGAGCAAGTTGCTTAGTGAGGATACTGTCAATCCAGTTCACCTTAGCCGCCATGGTGTAGCCGTCGTGGGCAGCGTCGACCTTCTGTATGTTGGTAAGCGCACGCACCTGCTTGCCGTCGAAAGGCGACTTGCTGATGTTGGTAGGCAGCACTGTGGTGGTGTTGTCCAGTTGCAGGTAGAACGTGCCGTCGGCGGCAGTTTTTGCCGTCACGAGTGCATTGGCGATGCTCACGTTTTCCGAGTCATCGTCGTTGTTGCACGATTGACAGCCGAAGGCAATAGCCACGGCAGCAATCATCGAAAGTATGAAAATCTTCTTCATCGCAATTCTTGGTTTTTACCCTATAAATGCACCGCCGCCCAAAATACTGCACCAAAAGAATGTTAAAAAAAATAGCGGAGGCTGCTCCTCATTGAAAATGCAACATTCAAGTGGCACTGACTTTTGCATTTTCGCTCGGCTTGCACTATCTTTGTAGAGAAATTGGCTGGAGGGCTAATTTCCTATCCTTACAACGATTTTACTACTGATTGATTCAGGAAAAATAACTATCAGATAGAATCATTTTTAATTGAACTAATTTAAAGACGCATTATGATTTACACTCATGAAGTACAGCAAATGTGCTGCGTTAAGAAGGGTGCCAACCACCCTTGCGCTCCAATCCCTGAAGAGGGCAAATGGGTGCGTTCTAAAGAAATCAAAGACATTAGCGGCCTTACCCACGGTATCGGCTGGTGTGCTCCTCAACAGGGTGCCTGCAAATTGACACTCAACGTGAAGGACGGCATCATCCAAGAGGCTTTGGTTGAGACTATCGGTTGCTCCGGTATGACCCACTCTGCCGCTATGGCTTCAGAAATCCTTCCTGGCAAGACATTGCTCGAGGCTCTCAACACCGACCTCGTTTGCGACGCCATCAACACAGCAATGCGCGAATTGTTCCTCCAAATCGTTTACGGCCGCACACAGTCTGCCTTCTCTGAGGGCGGTTTGGCTGTAGGTGCTTCTCTCGAGGACCTCGGTAAAGGTCTCCGCAGCCAAGTGGGCACAATGTTTGGTACAACAAAGACTGGCACACGCTACTTGGAAATGGCAGAAGGCTACTGCACACGCATGGCTCTCGACGAAGAAAACCAGGTTATCGGCTATGAGTTCATCCACCTCGGCAAGATGATGGAAATGATCAAAAACGGCGAGGATCCTAAGGACGCCATCGAAAAAGCAAAAGGCCACTACGGTCGTTTCGATGAAGCAGTTAAATATATTGACCCACGTAAAGAATAATAGGAGGACCGCTTTATGATTAGAGAAGTAAAATTTGAAAGCCAAGACCGTCGTATCAAGCAAATCCTTGCAGCTCTGAACGAAAACGGTATCAAAGATATTGAAGAGGCCAATGCAATCTGCGACGCTGCAGGCATCGACCCTTACAAAACTTGTGAGGAAACTCAACCAATCTGCTTCGAAAACGCAAAGTGGGCCTACGTTGTTGGCTGCGCTATCGCGTTGAAGAAAGGCTGCAAAAACGCTGCCGACGCTGCTGAAGCAATCGGTATCGGCTTGCAGGCATTCTGCATCCCTGGCTCTGTTGCCGACGACCGTAAGGTTGGTCTCGGTCACGGTAACCTCGCTGCACGTTTGCTCCGCGAAGAAACTAAGTGCTTCGCATTCCTCGCAGGCCACGAGTCGTTTGCTGCCGCTGAGGGCGCCATCAAGATCGCCGCTAAGGCCGACAAGGTGCGCAAAGAGCCTCTCCGCGTAATCCTCAACGGTTTGGGCAAGGACGCCGCTATGATCATCTCTCGTATCAACGGCTTTACTTATGTTCAAACTGAGTTTGACTATTTCACTGGCGAACTCAAAGTGGTTCAAGAAATCGCTTACTCAAAAGGTCCTCGTGCAAAAGTAAAATGCTACGGCGCCGACGACGTTCGCGAAGGTGTTGCAATCATGTGGAAAGAGGGCGTTGACGTGTCTATCACAGGTAACTCAACAAACCCAACTCGTTTCCAGCACCCAGTTGCAGGCACTTACAAGAAAGAGCGCACACTCGCTGGCAAGCCTTATTTCTCAGTAGCATCAGGTGGTGGTACAGGACGTACACTTCACCCAGACAACATGGCTGCTGGTCCTGCTTCTTACGGTATGACCGACACTATGGGTCGTATGCACTCTGACGCTCAATTCGCTGGTTCTTCGTCAGTACCTGCTCACGTTGAGATGATGGGCTTCCTCGGCATCGGTAACAACCCAATGGTAGGCTGCACAGTGGCTTGCGCCGTTGACGTTGCTACATCGCTCGCAAAGTAAGCAATCAATAAATCCTTTTATATTCATAAGGCTACGTCCCTTGCGGGGCGTAGCCTTTTTTATTGTTGTTTCCTTATGCGTCTTCCCTATCCGAGCATAGCCACATAGGTGCTTATCAGCAAATAGGCCACCGAGGGGAGCGGAAAGAGGATGTTGACCACGCTAATGCCGATGCCCGTGAAGTGCATCCACTTGGGCGTGTCGAGGAGCGTCCACATCGACATCCCCCACACCGACACAGCCATCCCTACGAGCGACAGTACCAGCACCAGCCAGCACAGCAGTTGCATCACCGCCGACGGCAGCACACTTATCGCAGCAAACAGCACACCATAAATCACCAGCGCCGCCACCGCCGCGCCAAAGCCTGCCCACACGACCTTCTCTGGCGACTTGAATATCTTTCTAATTTCCATTCGTTCCAAAAATTTGTCCGAAGTTAGCGAAAAATCCCCAACCAACAAAAAAGATCATGTTTGGAATCTCTATGCGCAAGTCAAGCAAGAAAGACAGAATACCCAACCAGCGAGGGAGAGCCTCATCGAGGCGCAATATCCCAAACCCCTGGCTTAAGCCTGGGGCATAGCGGCGTATCAAATAAATGCGTGCTGTAAGTACGCCACCGCATTGACACAGGCATCTTTGCCACTGTAGCGCCGCCTACGGGGCGCAAATACCTGATAGTCGGCCACCCCAGGCTGAAGCCTGAGGTTATAGATATGGAGCCCCGATGGGGCTCTCTCCATCGTCAAGAGTCTTCGCCCACTTATGTTGAAACAAAAAAGCCGGGCAAGTGCTTGCCCGGCTTTTGTTATTGATTAGTGTGGAGAAATTACTTAACCACTACCTTAGCAACTGTGTTGCCTACGCGAACAATGTAGAGTCCGGCAGCGAGGTTGATAGTTGCTTCGCCGTTAACCATTGTAGAGTTAACCTTTGCACCTGCGATAGTGTAGACGTCTGCACGTGCGTTGTTAGCCTTAACGATTACTGCACCATTTGCTGCAACGATTGTAGCGTCGTTGGCTGCAATTTTGTTAACAGAGCCCTGGTCGTCGATAACGTAGATTTGCAACTTCGAAGTAACACCAGTAGATGTTGGGTTGTAGCAACGGAATGCATTGTAGTTGTACATCAAAGAGTTGCGTTCAGAGTCACCTTGAGCCAATACCATAGCATAACCATCAGTGATAGTCACATCCCACTTGCCATTGTCGGCGAGTTCCGATTGAGTATCCATTGAGTTCTTTCCGGTGTTGCAAGAGCAGATGTAACCAGCCTTTGCGTTGCCGCTTTCGTCAACTGCTTCGTCAGTGTAGAATGTGAAGTATTCGCCAGATTTACCTACTGTGAAGTAAGCCACGTCAAGACCGATTTCGCTGATCTTGTTGTCAACAACGTCAACAGTTGTGCTCTGTACGTAGTGTTGATTGTCTTTGCTGCAGTTCACTGTTGTCGACAATGTGTGGTAAGTGTAGCCTTTCTCAGCGTCACCTTCTGGGCTAACAAACAATACCTTTGTGCCTTCAACCAATTTGTCGACCGAAGTAGCGAGAACGAAATCAACTGCTTCGCCTGGATCGTCGTCTTCAACGATTGTAAACTCAAACTTGTTCAACTTAGACTCGTCAAAGCCAGCATAAGCCTGAGCCTTGATAAGGTAAGTACCAGTTTCTGAGTAAGTTTTTGTCCAGTCTGCAGTAACCCCTTCGTCGCTAATTTCTTCGCCGTCCTTTACTACAGTAACGTATGCAATGTCGGAACCTTCTGGGTAGGCAACATTTACTGTTACCTCACCTACATAGTTGCCATCGGCATTTTGTGTACCTGAAACTTCAATCGATGGTGCTGGGATTGCGCCTTCGTCAGCGATTTTGAAATCAACTGTATTTGTGTCCGATGCCTTACCGTCCTTGTAAGCAACAGCCTCAATTGAGTAAGAGCCTGCACCGCTCAAAGTGGTTTGGTAGTCGGCAGTAGTTTCGAGTTGGTCAATAGCAGAACCATCTTGCTTTACAGTGACGACCATCGAAGTTGCGCCTGTAGGGAGAGCAACGCTTACCGCTACATCACCTTCATATTCATCGTCGGTGTTCTTTGTACCATCGATTGTGATTACCGGTGGGAAGAGTTCTTCCTCGTCGCTGCCTACATAGTAGAATGTAGGGCGGATATGGCTGTCTTGGCTACCAGTTGTAAACTCAGGAGTTGTTGACTTGTACAACATGAACGACATGAAGTTAGTGTATGTGCCGTAGGTAGCCTGAGTAGCGCCGTCGTGGTCAGCGAATGTCCACACTGCGTCTGATGTTTCATTGCCTACAGTAAGGTTGTACTTTGTGCCGTTTTGTACGATAGTCACATACTTGCCGTCGGAACCTTGGATAGTGTAGCCCTCGCCTGATTTTGCGATGGTAAAGAGGTTTTCCTCGGCAAATGTTTCAGTACCATCGAGGGTCGATTCTGTAGCGGCAACGTAGTACTTTGAGTAAGTCTCGTTCTTCATCAGATAAATCTGATCCGAATCAGAAGCCTTGCCAGCAATGACATACTTGCCCTCCTTTACTGCTGTAGGATCGAGTACTTCGTAAGCCGAAGCGCTAAACCCTGTTGACGCCAATAAGGCAGTCAAGAAAAGAGAATAAAATTTCTTCATAAAAATAATATTTAGAACAGTTTAAGTTTCAACGCAGTAAGACTTTTGCAGGTCTCTTTTTCATAATCGTAGTAGAATAATAATGCATTATGGTTGCAAATGTAATCATTTGATTATAAATTATCAACAATTTTCGACAAATGTTGTCACAATTCCATAAATTAGGACTTGCGGGCTTGTTTTTTGCCCGTTGTTTGATTTTCTTTGCAAGAAGAAAAGACAATGATGAATCATCGGAAAATCGAAATATTAAATGACAAAGGGGCTATGGTCAATGCCGTGGCGCCAATCATTGTGTCGGCAAGCAGAGCAACCGACATACCGGCTTTCTATTCCGACTGGTTCTTCAACCGACTCAACCGTGGATATGCAACCTGGCGCAATCCGTTTAACGGCAAAGACAGTTATGTGTCATTCGCGCAGACGCGCTTTGTAGTGTTTTGGTCGAAGAATCCCGCCCCGTTGATTCCTCATTTGCAGATTCTAAAAGAGGAAGGCATAGGCTTCTACCTTCAGTTTTCTCTAAACGACTACGACAAAGAGTTGCTTGAGCCGAGAGTGCCACCGTTGCAGCAGCGCATCGACACATTCCGTCGCATTGCCGATGAGTATGGAGTCGGAAGTGTGGTGTGGCGGTTCGATCCATTAATTCTTACCGATTCCGTAACGCCTGATGCTCTACTAACGAAGATTAATGCGATTGCTGGCCAATTGCGTGGATATACGGAGAAACTAGTATTCAGTTTTGCCGACATTTCTTCATACCGCAGCGTGGCACGCAATCTCAACAATGCGGGTGTGCATTTCCATGAATGGACGGAAAGTGAAATGGAAACGTTTGCAAAGCAGTTGGGCGAATTGAATAGTAACTGGAATCTTCGGCTTTCTACATGCTCAGAGAAAATCGACCTTGACCAATATGGGATAGAGCATAACCAATGCATAGACCCGATTCTCATTTCGAGGCGTTCGCCAAACGACGTCAGCCTCAACGATTTTCTGCGCAAGGCAAAGCCCGACAGCGGACAGCGTAAACTCTGTGGTTGCATACTGTCGAAGGACATCGGAGCATACAACACCTGCCCGCACCTCTGCAAATACTGCTACGCCAACTATTCGCCATCTCTGGTGGCGGGCAACTTCAATCGCCACAACAACAATTCCGAATCAATAATTTAAAACAGCGAAGCGGGATTACTCACGCAATCCCGCTGCTTCAAACATTAACAAACCTATCTTTTTTACTAGTGAAACACTTTGGGGTGCTTGCCCCAAATGTAAGCCTGATAGGAAGAACCTAACTATAAAATATTATTTATGAAAACAAAAATCACTACTTTACGATTTTCACCGTTGCCGTAGCACCGTCGGTGGTCACAGCACGGACGAGGTAGACACCGCTTGGGAGTGTCACTTCAAAGGCATTGCCTTCAACTGCGCCTTCGGCTACAGTGCGGCCGTTAAGGTCGTAGACCGCAGCCTCTGCCACTGTGGCATTGCCAGTGAACTGGAGTTTGCCGCCTACGTAGTGGCATGCCACCTTTTCGGTGTCGATGGTCAAGCCTTCAACAGCACCGTTGGGGTTGAACGTGAGGGTGCTGATGTGGATGCCGCTCGGCGAATATGGGCCGTCGTCCTTGATACGGATGCGCTGCTTGCCTGCTGCAAGATTCATGGAGAAAGTCACATCCTGGTAAACCTTCTCATCGTTCGACAAGGCGAACTGGCGTGCGTTGGCGAGAGTCGACAGCACATTGCCGTCGTTGTCAACGCTATATATACCTATTGTTGGGTCGAAACGTGTAGGTTCACCCATACCGCTTACGCGGAGTGTGAGGGTGTAAGTGCCAGCCTCTGCCACGTCAAACTGATAGTCGGCGTAGGCTCCGGCGTTAAACTGGGTAATTTCAATCGGCTTGGTGTTCTGGCCGTCGTAAGTAGAGCCGAGCATCAGCGATTTGGAGTTGATATATTCAGTGGCAGGCACCATCTCGGTGGTCGAGTGGTAGACTGTCTCGTCGAAATCAGTCATATAGGAGTAGACTTTGCCCTGCTCCGAAAGTTCGCGCTCGCCGTCGCCGTTCTTTGGCACAATAAGTGCATAGGCCGGCGAATTGGTGGTAGATCCTTTGGCCTTGAACCATGCGTAGCGGAACACGTGGTCGCTCTTCTCCAAATACTCCAACTGCTGAACCATCGACGAAATCTGCGACGATGGAGTGATGGTCACGCCACTCGGCCAGTAGCAGAACTCGGTGACCCAAATCTGCTTGCCATAGAGGTTGTAGAACTTGTCAATCATGTCCTTCATACCGTCGACGCCGCCCGAATAGTTGTGGATGGCAATATAGTCGAAGGCATCAGTTCCAACGATGGCTACAAACTTGGCATACCAAGTGTAAGGGTTGTTCTCCTCGCCGTCGGGCGAATAGTTGATTGCCGGGCCCACGAGTTTCAGCCCGAGTTCCTTGGCGAGAGCCTGCACGGCTGGCCACGCTGCCGCAGCCACCTCTGGAGTCATGTTTGCCTGGTTCTTGAAGTTCGGCTCGTTAAAGCCGAGCAGATATTTGGTTTCGGGGTGAGCCTTGCAATAGTTGCGGATGTTGTCGGCACTGTAGTTGGCGTTCCAGCACATCGGCACAAACTCGAAATCTTCGCCTGGCACGTTAACAATATTGGTGTTGGGCGTGTTTGCCCAGTTGTAGAACCATGACGAGCCTGGGCGCACGGCTGTAATCTCTTCCTCACGGTTGAAGGAGTTCTCGCCCACGCCGCGCTTGAAACTCTTGGCATCGGCAGTGAAGCCATTCACGGCAAGAGCCAGTGTTGCGGCGGCAATGATAGTATTTTTTGCGTTCATCGCTATATCGTTTATTCTGTTACACTAAAAGATACTGGTGTGCCGCTTGCACTGTCGGTCGACACCCAAAGTTGGAATTCACCTGGCTCAACCACCTTCTTGAGTTCGGCATTGTGGAATGCGAGGTCGGAAGCCTTGACGGTGAACTTCACGTCGCGGCTCTCGCCCGGTTTGAGCGAAATCTTCTCGAAGCCCTTGAGTTCGCGAACTGGGCGTGTGAGCGAGCCTACGAGGTCGCGCACATAGAGTTGCGCTGTTTCCGAAGCCTCATACTTGCCAGTGTTGGTCACTGTGCAAACAACCTCAATCTGTCCGTCCTTAGCCATCGAAGCCTTCGACAAGCGCGGCGCGCCGTAGGCGAATGTGGTGTAGGAAAGACCATAGCCAAACGGGAATGCAGGACCGTCGCCAGCGTCAAGATAGTAACTTGTGCAACCGGTTGAAGTCTGTCCGGCTTCAAGTTCGATGTCGTCCATCATCACAATGTTGCTTGCCGGACGGCCAGTGTTGTTGTGGTTATAGTAGATAGGCTCCTGACCTGCCATCTTCGGGAAGGTCATAGGCAACTTGCCCGACGGCACTGCTGCGCCAGTGAGCATGTTGGCAATGGCTGTACCGCCCATTGTGCCCGGGTGGAACATGAAGAGAGTGGCATCGGCAAGCGCTACCTCATGGCTGATGGTGAGCGGACGGCCCGCCATGATGATGAGCACCACTGGCTTGCCCGTTGCCTTCAGAGCCTCGAGCATTTTGGTTTGTGCGCCAGGGAGCGACAAGTCGGCACGGCTATGAGCCTCGCCCGAGAGCACAGCCTCCTCGCCTGCCACCATCACTACGATGTCGGCTTTCTTTGCCACCTCAACGGCCTTCTGGATGCCTTCTTCGCTCTTGTCGCGGCTATAGGTGAGACCTTTCTCAAACAGCACCGCATCGTTGCCGAGCGCCTCGCGCAGAGCGGCAAGCGGAGTGACGGTGTGGGTCTTGTCGAGGTCGAAGCACCAAGTGCCGGCCTGGTCGTGCTGAGCATCGGCCATCGGACCTACAAGGGCAATCTTCTTGCCCTGTGCGGCAAACGGCAAAACGCCGTCGTTCTTCATCAACACGGTGCTCTCCTCAACCATGCGTGTTGCAGCCTCGAGCGATGCCGGAGCGTAGAATTGGTTGGCATGTTTGAGGTCCACATAAGGATTGTCGAACAGGCCAAGACGGAATTTAAGGCGAAGCACGTTGCGCACGAGATCGTCGATTACCTTCACGTCGAGTTTGCCTTCCTCAACAAGTTCTTTCATATAGCGCGTATAAGCGTAACTTTCCATATCCACATCGACGCCAGCCAGCGAAGCCTTCAAGGCAGCGTCCTTGAGGTCGGTGCAGTAGCCCTGCGGCACGAGTTGCATGATTGAAGCCCAGTCGCTGCACATCACGCCGTCCCAACCCCACTCGCCGCGGAGCACGTCGCGCATAAGGTATTTATTGGCAGATGCGGGGATGCCGTTGTTGTCGTTGAAGGCACACATAAACGTTGCGCTGCCAGCCTTGGCACAAGCCTCAAACGGCGGCAGATAAACATCGCGCATCAGTCCGTCGGGAATCCAAGTGGAGTTGTAGTCCTTTCCGCCCTCGGCTGCGCCATAGCCCACAAAGTGCTTTGTGCAGGCAGCCATGGTGTTCGACTTCGAGAGGTCGTCGCCTTGATAGCCTTTGACCATCGCCACGCCTACCTTTGCTGCGAGGTAAGGATCCTCGCCTGCCGACTCTGCGCAGCGACCCCAACGGGCATCGCGAGCGATGTCGACCATCGGAGAGAATGTCCAACGCACACCTGTCGACGAAGCCTCCTCGGCAGCAATGCGTGCGCCCTGCTCAATGAGAGAGAGATTCCACGAAGCCGCCTGTCCGAGAGGGATAGGGAAAATGGTCTTGAAGCCATGGATCACGTCGCGGGCAAAAATCAATGGGATGTGCAGACGGCTGTTTTTAATAGCCTCCTTCTGTAGTTTGTTGACAACCACCGGGTCAACCTCATTGAGGATAGAGCCGATTGCGCCGCCTTTGATTTGCTTCACCATAGCGTCGCTGTAGCCCTGGCCTGTCTGTTGGTTGATTTGGCCGATTTTCTCCTCAAGAGTCATCTTGGAGAGCATATCGTCAATCTTTTCTTCTATATTTTTGTTTGCCGAGAGTGCATAGCCTATGGCGAGCACCACGAATAGGCAAATCAACACTACGCGTTTCATCATATTCTGGTCGTTCATTAGGTTAGAGTTTTACAGTTATTTGATTTTCAAGTTCTTTGCATCCTTCAATTGATAGACCCTCACATAGTCAACAAGCATCTCTGCCGAAGCGCCGTCGCCCTTGAGCGCAGTGATTTCAGCAGGGTTGTGGATGCCCGGAAAGTCACCGCCTACGGCGAGGTTAAACAACAGGTAGTTGTCCTTGTTGAAATACTGGTGCTTGTCGCTATTCTCGCCTATCAAGGCACGCATATACGGCTCTTTCTGCTTGTCGACATACATTTCAATGTATTCTGGCGTCCAGAGCACCGTAAAGGTGTGGTACTTGCCGTCCTGCAGACTCTTGTCGCTAGTCCTCGGCGCCACCTGCTGGCAGTGGAGTCGCGGCTCTTCGCCCCAGTGCATCGCCCCGTTGAAGAGTCGGCTCTGCGTGCCGGCACTGATGCCGTCGGCGTGGCCCATCTCGAGGATGTCGGTTTCGCCGCACTTAGGCCACCCGTTCTCCTTGATGTCGTTACCCATCATCCAGAATGCCGGCCAAAGGCCGTCGGTGGTTTCAGGCAGGAGGATACGCGCCTCGATGATGCCGTAGGAGAATGCCACCTTGCCTTGGGTGTTGATGCGCCCGGAGGTGAAGGCGTGGTTGTCGTAGTCGGTGCGGCGCGCTGTGAGCACAAGGTTGCCGTCGCGCACCGAGATGTTGTCGGGACTGTCGATATAGTACTGCAACTCATGGTTGCCGCAGCCTGTGCCGTTGACCTCCACATTCCAGTAGGCGCGGTTGAGTTCCATACCGTCGAAATGGTCTTGCCACACAAGATCGTAGCCTTTCTTTGAAGGCACCGCGCTGGCATGCACCGACGCTGCGCCCACCAAAGTTGCAATCAATAATTTTCTCAAAGAAATAGCCATCTGTCTATCGGATTACGATTTTCTTGGTTGCTTCGCGGTTACCTGCCACGGCTTTGACGATATACACGCCGCCTGCGAGGTCAGCCACATTCATCTCTGTACCTACAGTAGTGCGCACAAGAGCGCCACTGAGGTTGTAGACGGCAATTGATGCCTCTGCGTCGGTAGCAACAGTTGTGCCGTCGAACGACAGGAGGTTGGCAGTAGTGATGTCTGCCACAGAGTCCTCGCCCGGTTGTGGGTCGCCGTCGGCAAGTGTGGTGAGCGACTCATCAGCACCGTTGCCTTTCTGATAGACTTTCACATAGTTCACATACATGCTTGCCTGGTTTCCGTTGGCATCGTTAAGAGCGGTGATGGCATTTGCATCGTAGATGGCAGGGAAGTTGCCGCCCACAGCCAGGTTGAAGAGTATGAAGTTTTCCTTGTGGAAATAATATCCAGGGTCGTTGGTGTTGGTCGTAGCCGGGATAGTCATCTCGTAGTAAGGCGATGCGTTAGGATACTTATCGAGGTCAACATACATTGCCACGCGATTCTCGTCCCAAATGCAGGTGAAGATGTGGTATTGGCCGTCCTGCAGGCTGTAACTGTAGGTCACCGCACGCGCATAGTTCGGGTGATTGTTCCACGACTGACCCCAGTGGCACGCGCCGTTGAAATAGCGGTCCTGAGTGCCGGCGTTGATGCCCGTAACGTTACCGAACTCCACGATGTCGGTTTCGCCGCACTTAGGCCAGCCTACAGTGTCGTAGTCGTTGCCCATCATCCAGAATGCTGGCCAAAGGCCGTTGGCTGTCGAAGGGAGTTTGATGGCAGCCTCAACTTTACCATGCTTGAAGGCTACTTTATTTTTTGTGGTGATTCGTCCTGAAGTAAACTGCTTTCCGCTATAAACCTCGCGGCAGGCAGTAATGATAAGGCAACTGTTGCCGTTGCCGTCGTCGCCGATATGCACGTTCTTCTCACGGTCGGTGTAGTACTGCATCTCGTTGTTGCCGCCGCCGCTGCCGTTCACCTCCATGTTCCATCGGTCGGGACGGAGTTCGTCAGAGTCGAAGAGGTCTTGCCAAACAAGGTGATAGCCGTTGGTTTCGCCAGTACCCACCTGTGGGTCCTTAGCCGCCATCGGGAGTGCGGCACAAGCCGCCGTTGCAATGAAGAGTAGATTTCTGCTGAGATTCATCGTTATGTCTTTTTTATTGTTTTTACATTAGGATTTGCCGCTGTCGCAGAAGCGGTGGTCTGTATGGTTGCCGGCACACGTTGCGGAGCCGGACTTTTGGAAAGACAGCGGGCGGAGGATTGGTCCGTCCGCTGTCGGTTAAAGGATTGTAGTTAAAACAATATTATTTCAAAACGACTTTCTTAACAGCGTTGCCAGCCTTCACTACGTATACGCCGTTAGCCACGTCAGCAACACCCATTGCTGAAGAGTTTGATTTCTTAACCAATTGGCCAGCGAGGTTGTAGAGAGCGATTTCGTTAGCGCCAGAAACGTTGATAGTCTTGTTTGTAACAACGATAAGAGCGTCAGCAGCGATGTCGTTTACAGCACCGTCCTTAGGAGTGTAGAAGTAAACTGCATCCAAGCAGATGTTCTGACCATTCACCCCACCAGCAAGGAATGAAACGAGGTTACCGCCGAATTCTTCTGCCTCATAAGAGAAGTCTGGCCAAAGTTTCTTCAACTGAGCGAAAGTAAGGTCGAAACCAGCCCAGTCGCCTTCAGCGTCGAGACCACCAACCAATGGGTAAGTCTTGCCGTTGTCAACAAATGCTGCAGATCCTACAGAAATCTTTGCAGGTGACCAAGTGTCGGTAGTGACACCATACTTGTAGCCGTCGCCGATGATGAGGGCAGCGCTTGAAAGGCTTGACTCTGTGCGGATAGCGAAGTGGAAGTGAGTGTTGTCGTTGAAGTGAGTGAGGTCGGCTGGAGCGTTAACCATGCAGTAGCCAGCACCTGACCAACCCATTGTAGAAACTGTCAATGAGCAATAGCCGTCAGAGTGAGCATCAACGCCAGGATAAGAGCCGTCGCCAGCAACAAAAGTGTCGCTCCATACATAGAGGAAACGGTTAGTGTCGTCAGAACGGAGGTCTTGAACTGTCTTGCCTTCTGAAATCAAAGTGTTGATTGAAGCCTCATCAAGAATCACAGCGTCGAATTTGTCGCCATTGTCCTTAACTGTTGCCAAACTTGGGTCAACTGAATACTGAGCGTTTGCCAAGCCAACGCCACAAACTGCCATAGCAGCCAAAAGTGTCAAATTTTTCATAATAATTTAATTTTTAAGTAAGTGAAAAATGTATTTTTTTAAAATGGATGGCGGACGGGATTAGCCCGCCATCCGTTGTCGGTTTTCTGTTAGTAGCCAGGGTTCTGGTCCATCGGGTTAAGGTTGATTTCCTCAGCCGGGATTGGGAACAATTCGTGCTTGCCCTTGATGAACGATGCCATCTCGTTGCGAGCCTCTTCGCTCTCACTCTTTCCGTAGGAACCGTTGTCCTTGTCCATCACCTCGTAAGCGATGCCCCAACGGCAGAGGTCGAACCAGCGGTGACCTTCCATACCCAACTCTACACGGCGCTCGTGGCGGATGGCCTTGCGGAGGTCTTCGGTGTTGTCGCTATAGCCGAGGTAGTTAGGGAATGCTGGCATGTTGACGCGGGCGCGGACATCGTTGAGCATCTGCTTTGCCACGTTGAGATTCTGACCGCTCTCGAGGGCTGCCTCAGCATACATCAGCATCACGTCCGACAGACGGATGAGGCGGTAGTTGAGCGGACCGCGAGTTGCGTGGTCGAGGGGTACGTAGACGCCGTTTTCGTAGAACGAAGTTTTGTTGTTGTTATAGTAACTTCCAAGGTAAGTCAAGTCGGTGTTTGACTCAATCTCTTCAGCAGACGGCTGGCTGATGGTAGCCTCGCGGCGAAGGTCGCCTTCCTCAAACTCGTTGTAGAGATCCTTTGTCGGGTGGTTGAAGCCCCAACCTGCGTTGCTGCCAAGAGAGCTGGCGCGGCTGCGGGTAAGGATTGTGGTGAATGTGCCGCGGGTGAAGCCGAAGCCTTCGCCGTAGTCCGATGTTGGGTCAGCCATATACTGAATCTCGAACACCGATTCCGGTCCGTTTTCACCTGCGAGGGTGAAGTTGTCGGAATAGTTGGTGCAGAGGCTGTATTCGCTCTTCTGATCCTCGAAGAATTTCTTACCCCAAGTGTAAGCGTTCGCGTAGTCGTGCATGTAGAGGTAAGTCTTCAGGAGCATTGCCTGAGCGGCGCCCTTAGTTGCGCGGCCGAGGTCGGCGTCGGCATACTGGCTCTTGTTCCAGAGCAAGCCTTCAGCCAATTTCAAGTCGTCGATGATGTGGTTGTAGATCTGCTCGGAAGTGGCGCGCGGCTGTTTCCAGTTGTCGCTACTGTCGATCACCTTGTCTACGTAAGGCACACCGCCGAAGATGCGCACGAGGCGGAAGTAATAGTAGGCGCGCATAAAGTATGCCTCACCGAGAAGGCAGTTCTGGCGCGATTCGCTCATTGTGTCGTCGGTGGAAACCAACGGCACTTGCTGAAGAGCGAGGTTACAACGCTGGATGCCTTGATACTGCGCGCGATAGAAGTCGCGGAGCAGGGTGTTGTTGGCGTTGGTCTTGAAGTTCTCAATGTCGTAGGCGTCGGCCATATCCGATGTATTTTGGCCGCCCTTGAGGGCATCGTCGGAAGCGATGTCGCCGATAAACCATTCCGAGAAATAAGTACTGTTGTATTCCCAAGCCAATGGAGTGTAGGCTGCATTGACCGACTGGATGGCAGTTTCGCCGGAGATGAAGAAGTCGTCGAGGGTTGTCTTGCCAGGGGTTTCTTCCTTAAGCCAATCGTTGCACGAAGTGGCTGAGAGCAGAAGCGATGCGCAACCCACTACTTTCAATATGTTGTTTGCTTTCATTGTAGTTTCTGTTTGACTTTATGTTAGAAAGAAATGCTTGCACCGAAGATAAACGAACGTGACTGTGGGTAGTTACCGTAGTCGATACCGCCGCCCACTTCAGGGTCGTAGCCAGTGTATTTGGTTGCAGTAAAGAGATTGCTGCCCTGGAGATATACGCGGCAACTTTGAAGACCAATCTTTTGGATTGCGTTGGTTGGGATGGTGTAGCCAATCTGCATGTTCTTCAAACGGAAGTAAGAGCCGTTCTCAAGGAAGCGGTCAGACACGTAGTAGTTAACCGAGTTCTTTGGGTTAGGAATTGTACCGTCGTAGTACTTCTCGCCTGTTGCCTCGTCGGTGTGCTGCATCCACGCGTTGACCATCACTGGGCTGAGCACTGAGTTTGTACCTGTACCCTCCAGACGGTGGCGAAGTTGGTTGTAGATCTTGTTGCCTGCAACGCCTTGGAAGAAGAGTTGCACGTCGAAGTTCTTCCAGTTCAAACCGATGTTCAAACCGTAGTTGAGCCAAGGAATTGACGAGCCAAGTTTCGTACGGTCGTTGTCGTCGATCTTGCCGTCGCCGTTGACGTCCTTATATTTGGCGTCGCCTGCGTGGAACGGAGTAGAGAGGGCGTCATAGCCAGTGAGGTAACTGAGCACCTCTTCGTCGGTCTTGTAGATGCCTTCATATTGGTAGCCCCAGAAGTAGTACAATGGATAGCCCTGGTCAACAACCATTACGTTGCTGTAGCCGCTATAGATTGTCGAACCGCCGTTAAGGCCAGTGAGTTCGTTGTCGATGAATGAAACGTTACCACCGATAGAGTAGCCGAAGTCGCCAATCTGGTTGCGGTGCTCGAGGGTGATTTCAATACCGCGGTTGCGTACGGTGCCGACGTTGCTCTTTGCAGCATAGCGGTTACCCACGTGAGCCGGAGCAGTTACGTCCATAAGCATGTCCTTGGTGTTGCGGAGGAAGAAGTCGACAGAACCTGTGAGTTTGTTTCTCCACAAGCCGAAGTCAACACCTGCACTCCATTGCTCTGTATTTTCCCAGTGGCCGCCGTTGTTGACCCATGTGAGCACTGTGGCGCCATTGGCGAGTTGTTGGTCCTTACCAAATACGTAGTCAACGAATGTAGGACCTTGGTTGAACATTGTCAGTGTAAACGCGTCGTTGCTGATGTTGTCGTTACCTACACGACCCCAGCCTGCGCGGATCTTCAAGAGATCGAGGTTGTGGAAGTCCTTCATGAAACTTTCCTCGCTGAGTTTCCATGCCAATGCTGTTGATGGGAAGTAGCCCCATGGATTGTCAGGGAACTTGCTTGAACCGTCGGCACGGAAGTTGAAGGTGATGAGGTAGCGGTTGTCGTAACTGTAGTGCAAACGTCCGAGCATTGAGACGCGGCGGTTACGGCTGATTGAGTCGGATGGACGGCCGAAGTCGTCGGTTACTTGCGACAAGTACCAGTTTTTCTCTACTGGGTTAAGGATAGATGCACCTGAACTGCCGATGCTGTAGTAGTTGTACTCCTCAACTGTCTGACCTACCATTGCCGAGAAATCGTGCTTGCCGATTGTGCGCGCATAAGTGAGGATGTTGTCGACAGTCCAGTTGTAGTAACGACCGATGCTTGAACTGAGGAAGTTCTTGTCCGACTTGTCGTAGGACGACCATTCGTATTTATCCTTAAACAACTTGCTTGTTGCGATGTTGTAGTCGAAACTGTAGGTTGAACGGAATGTAAGACCCTCGATTGGGTTGATTTCTGCAAAAACGTTACCTACGAAACGCTCGTAGCGGTCTTTCGGGTGGCTCATCTCTACCATTGAGATAGGGTTGGTCACGTTCTTGAAGTTTGAACCTGCAGCGATGTTGCCGCTAATGTCGGTGCCCTGACGGTTAACCGATCCGGCTGGATAGCGTACAGGGTCCCATGGTGCCATTGCGAGGGCTGCCGAGAGGACTGATGCGCCGGCGCTCTCTGAGTTGTTCATCGCGTTGCGCGCGGTCGAAGCCATGAACGATACGTTCTCGCCCACCTTCAACCATTTGTTCACTTCGTGCGATGTGTTGAGACGTACGGTGAAGCGCTGATATTTTGAACCGATGATTGTACCTTCTTGTGAGTACCAACTGCCGCTGAGTGAGTAGGTGGTCTTCTTGCTACCGCCGTCGATTGAGAGGTGGTAGTTTTGAATCAATGCGTTGCGGAACACTTCGTCCTGCCAGTCAGTATCGACTGCTGAGTAGTCGAAGCCTGTTGGGTTCTTTTCTGCATCGTAGACTGTTGGATAGTATTTCGCTGTGCCGAGGCAGAATGCCGACAGCCATTTGTTGAAGCCATTGGTTGCATAGTATTTCTTCTCTGAACCTGTACCGTTGATAGCGATACGTGTGTCGGCGAAATCCTTGGCGTTCATCACGTCGAGTTTGCGCCAGCGTTTCTGCACACCTACATAAGCGTCGAGAGTGACGCGGGTCTTCTCATCCTTTGCACCACTTCTTGTGGTCACGATGATCACACCGTTAGCACCACGCGAACCATAGATGGCAGTTGCCGATGCATCCTTGAGGATTTCGGTCGACTCGATGTCGTTAGGGCTAAGGAATGAGATGTCGTCGACGATGATACCGTCTACTACATATATAGGTGATGCGCCGTTGACTGTACCGACACCGCGGATGCGCACCTCAGGAGCAGCACCTGGCTGACCGCTGTTGTTGTTGATGGTCACACCTGCTGCCTGGCCTTGGAGAGCATTGGCAAGGTTGGATGCCGGAGTCTTGGTCAACTTGTCGGACGACACTGTTGTAACCGAACCAGTGAGGTCGCTCTTCTTCATCACGCCATAACCGATGGCTACGACTTCGTTGAGCATGTGTGAATCGCTTGCGAGAACCACGTTGACTGTACCCGATTGGGAAACTTTCTTTTCCTGGGTTGTGCAACCGACAAATGAATACTGGAGAGTAGAGCCGGCTGGTACCGAAATGGTATAGCGACCGTCGAAGTCGGTTGCTACGCCGAGCGTGGCATTACCCTTCACTTGGACCGACGCTCCGATAAGCGGCTCGTTGTCCTCGCTCGAAGTAACGACTCCCGTAATGTTTACATTCTCTGCAAAGCCGATCGCCGCAAAGAACAAAAAACAAAAGAGTAGAATTTGCTTCTTCATAAGACTTGGTATAAATTTTAATGAGTAATCAGGTTTGGTCAAACAAATACGTTTTTTGCCAGGTTTGACAATGCAAAATTATGGTCTATTAACGGATAATCACAAAAAAATCACTCACAAAAAACTCAACATCACACAACAAGCACCCCTACAAGCGTATATTTCGAATTTTTCAACACTTGATTATCAATATGTTGCAAAAAACATGTTGTATAACATATTTTTCGATAGTCCTCAACAACGAAATTTTCCCCAATTTTGGACAAGCAAAAAAGTGTTTAATCATTATATGAAAATTTCTGTCGAAAATATCAAAATCCGCAGCCACCTGCTCAAGTTGGCTCTTGTTTTGGTGACGTTGTTTTCATCCGTCACCCTCGAAGCAAGTTATCCGCTGGTGAGAAACTACACCCGCTCCGCTTATAAAGGTGGCACCCAAAACTGGGCTATCTGCCAGGACAACTTCGGGCGGATGCTCTTTGCCAACAACTCCGGACTGCTCATCTACGACAGCAAGAACTGGACTCTCTGCCCCAACGGCAACTACACCTCGGTGCGCTCCTTGCTCTACGACGAGGCCTCAGCGCGCATCTATGCCGGCGGCTCTGAGGAGTTCGGCTACTACTACAACGACCCCAACCGCGGCAGTTTCGTCTATAAGAGCCTTATGCCCACGCTCCCTGCCAAGGAGCGTCACTTCTCAGAGGTGTGGAAAATCCACAAGTCGGGCAAATACATCTGGTTTCAAAGCGACTTCAAACTATTGCGCTTCGACGGACAAAAGTCAATAACCATACCTTATAAATACAAAATAACCACTTCGGCGCTTATCCACAGTCGCCTTTACATTGCCTCAAAAGAGGGTGGCATCAGTCTGCTCAACGGCAAAACATTCAAAGAGGTGTCGGGCAACGAACTAATCAAGGGCAAACGCATCTGCTCTCTGCTGCCTTACATAAAGGGCAACGTGCTGATTGTTACGGAGTTTAATGGCGTATTTATCTACGATGGTGCGGGCATCCGTCCGTTTGAGATGGACATCGACCCTTTTCTCAAAGCCAACCAAGTGTTTTGCGCGGCAACTAATGAGCGTGAACTGGTGTTTGGCACAGTCAACAACGGCATAATAATCAAGGACATATCCAACGGCAGCAACACCTTTATCAACATGGCTACGGGTCTGCAGAACAACACGGTGCTGAGCATCGACTTCGACCGCATGGACAACATCTGGCTGGGGCTCGACAACGGCATCGACTATGTGCTCTACAACTCGCCCGTGTCGACGGTGTTTGGCTCGTCGAACGTCTACGGCGCGGGCTACGCGTCGCTGCTCCTCGGCAACACTCTGCTGATGGGCACCAACCGCGGACTCTACGCCACGGGCTATCCCCTCTCGGCGGCGGCTGAGCCAGTAAAACCTGTGTCGCTGCTCAAGAGCCAGGTGTGGAGCATCGACACCATCGGCCACGACGTGTTGGTGAGTTGCGACCTCGGACTCTACCAACTCAAAGGTGGCACGGCACGGCAGATTGAGGGCATCCCCGGCACGTGGGCGGTAATCCCTCTGCGCAAGCACCCCGACATGGCGCTGGCGTCGACCTACGAGAATTTCTTCCTTCTGCGCCGCCAGGGCGACAATTGGGTGATGAGCAACCGCATCACTGGCTACGACGAAGCGGGCGGACGGATGATTGAGGATGAGTTCGGAAATATCTGGATAAGTCACTGGATGAAAGGTGTTTTCAAACTGCATCTCAACGAATCGCTCACAAAATTTGACAAGGTGAGCCTCTACAACCACACCAAGGGATTTCCAACGGACCGCAACAACACACTATACAAGATTAACGGCGAACTCGCATTCTCTACCGAGGGAGGATTCTACCGCTACAACAGCCACACCGACAGAATGGTGCAGGACGAGAAGTTTAACAGCATCTTCGGACTCCACACCTCCGTGCGACTCTACCAGTCGCCTGCCAACGACGTGTGGGGCGTGTCGGGCAAATACATCTGCGCCGCGTTCTACAACGCCACAGGCACATACAGCATCGATTCTATAACATATAAACCATTGCTTGATAAGTTGATAGTAGGTTTTGAACATTTCAACTTCATCTCGCCGCGTAAACTCATCGTGACCAACGAAGACGGCTTCTACGCCATCGATGTGGACCGCGAGCACCGCGTGGACTGGAAGAGCAAACTGTTTGTGAGCAACATCTACGCAACCAACCCCGACTCGCTCATCTACACCGCCGGCGGCGCGCTCCACAACAACACGCTGGAATTGCCCTACGACCTCAACTCCCTCAGGTTTGAGTTCATCTGCCCAGAATTCCGCGAGGACGGCGCCGTGCTCTACAGTTACTACCTCGAAAACTACGACTCGCAGTGGAGCGCCTACGGAGCTGCCAACTCCAAGGAGTACACGCAACTGCACGAAGGCACCTACACTCTGCATATCCGCTCGTTCAACCGCTACGACGACAGCAGTTCGGAGTATTCCTTCAAGTTTACCATCGCTCCGCCGTGGCATCGTAGCACGTGGGCAATTGCGCTCTACATGATTCTCATCGTTACGGGCGCCTACTTCCTCTACGGCTACGTCAAGAAAAAGGCACACAAAACCGCCGTTTTGCTGGCAAAGCGCAAGGAGAAAGAAATGCTCGAATACAAGCGCAAGGCTGAAGAGGAGTCGCCGCGCCGCGAAAACGAGATTTCACGGCTGAAGAGTACGCAACTGGAACACGACGTGCGCCACAAGTCGCAGGAACTGTCGAACGCCACGATGAACGTGATGCGCAAAAACGAGATTCTCATCGACATCTCCAACCAAATCAGCAAGTTGCAGGAGAGCAGCGAGGGCATCCCGCAAAGCGCCGACAAGCAACTGGGCAAGATTCAGAAACTCATCAAGGAGAACATCTCGCACGACGACGATTGGCACAAGTTTGCGCAAAACTTCGATGTGGTCTACGAAAACTACCTCAAGCGCCTCACCGAGCATTTCCCGCAACTCAACGTCAACGACCAGAGGCTATGTGCCTACCTGAAAATGGGACTGAGTTCGAAGGAGATAGCGCCGCTGCTCAACATGTCGTACCGCAGCGTGGAGATGGCTCGCTACCGTCTGCGCAAGAAGATGGACCTTAGCCGCGATGTCAACCTCGTGGAGTTCCTCCAGAGGCTATAGCAGCGCCCAAATGCCGGCGTTAACATTAATTCAATGTAGGCATACGCAAAAATCATTAATTTTGCACATTAATGGCTACATAGCCGAAATTGCGACAACGGATTATGGAAAATAACGGCAAAATACTTTGGGCAGACGATGAAATCGACTTGCTGAAGCCCCACATCATGTTCTTGAAGATGAAGGGCTACGAGGTGGCTACAGTCAACAACGGCGCCGACGCGCTCGACCAGGTGGAGGCCACTCCCTTCGACTTGATTATCCTCGACGAAAACATGCCGGGCATCAGCGGCCTTGAAACGCTCCAGCGCATCAAGCAGATACAGCCCGACGTGCCGGTAATCATGATTACCAAAAGCGAGGAGGAAAACATCATGAACCAGGCCATCGGCAACAAAATTGCCGACTACCTCATCAAGCCAGTAAACCCCAACCAAATACTGATGTCGCTGAAGAAAAACCTGCACTCGGGACGGCTGGTGTCGGAAAAAGCCACCAACGACTACCAGCAGGAGTTTCGCCGCATATCGCAACAGATAAGCGAGTCGGACAAAATCGAGGACTGGTACGAACTCTACCGCAAACTGGTGTTCTGGGAGATGGAACTGTCGCAAACGGAGACCAACATGGACGAGTTGCTGCTGATGCAGAAAAACGAAGCCAACGCGGAGTTTGCCAAATTCGTGAAGCGCAACTACGAGGGATGGGTCAACGGCGGCGACCATCCGCTGATGAGCAACGAAATCTTCAAGACGAAGGTGTTTCCGCTGCTCGACAAGGGTGAAAAGGTGTTTTTCATTCTCATCGACAACTTCCGCCTCGACCAATGGCGCATCATCAAGCCTATCCTGTCGGAATATTTCAACGTGGAGGAGGATCTTTACACCACCATTCTCCCTACGGCGACGCAATATGCGCGCAACGCCATCTTCTCGGGCTTGATGCCAGTGCAGATTGAGAAGATGTTCCCGCAGTTCTGGGTCGATGAGGATTCGGAAGAGGGCAAAAACCTCAACGAGTCGCCGCTCATCCAGACTCAACTCGACCGCTACCGCAAGCGTTACAAGTTCTCCTACAACAAGATATACGAATCGCAGTACGGCGAACGCCTGCTGCAGAACTTTGCCAACTTCCGCAACTACGACCTCAACGTCATTGTGTTCAACTTCATCGACATGTTGTCGCACGCACGCACAGAGTCAAAGATGATACGCGAATTGGCGTCGAACAATGCTGCCTACCGCTCGCTCACCGAGTCGTGGTTCCGCCATTCCTCGGCAAGTGAGTTGCTGAAGCGCATCGCCGAGAGCGGCGCACGCGTGGTGCTCACCACCGACCACGGCACCATCCGCGTGGACAACCCGATAAAAGTGGTGGGCGACAAAGCCACCAACTCCAACCTCCGCTACAAACTCGGTAAGAATCTGGGCTACAACGAAAAACAGGTATACGAAATCAAGCGTCCGGAGCGCTACGGCCTGCCAGCGCCAAACATCTCCACATCATATATCTTCGCGATGAACCACGACTTCTTCGCCTACCCCAACAACTTCAACTACTACGTGCAGTACTACAAGGAGACGTTCCAGCACGGAGGCATATCCCTGGAGGAGATGCTCGTGCCTATAATCACTATGCAACCGAAATAAACCAATGGAAAAATTCAACTACATCATAGAGCAAGCGCCAAAGGCGTCGGGCAAGGTGGAAACAATCTGCCTGCCTGCGTCGAAGAGCATAAGCAACCGCGCACTGATAATCAGCGCCTTGACTGGCGGATGCACAATCAGCAACGTTGCCGATTGCGACGACACCAACGCCATGCGCCAAGCCCTCGTCTCGCCCCATGCGCAAACCGTCAACATCGGGGCTGCGGGCACAGCAATGCGCTTTCTCACAGCCTATTTCGCCATGCAGCCATGGCGCACGGTTACGCTCGACGGCTCGCCGCGCATGCGCCGACGCCCCATCGGCGAACTGGTGGAAGCGCTACGCCACTGCGGCGCGGAGATTGACTATATCGGCGAGGAGGGTTTCCCGCCGCTAGGCATCGACGGCCGCCATCTCGAGGCACAGGCGCCGCTGCGTATGCGCGGCAACGTGAGTTCGCAGTATGTGTCAGCGATGATGATGATTGCGCCGATGATGAAGAGTGGGCTGACCATCGAGATTGAAGGCGGACTCACGTCGCGCCCCTACGTGGAGATGACGGCTGCGCTGATGCGCCATTTCGGTGCGGAAGTAACTGTTGGCGAGGCAGAAATAGCAATTGCCGCAAAGCCTTACAAGGAGAATGCGCTGACTGTGGAAAGCGACTGGTCGGCAGCAAGTTACTGGTACGAAATCAAGGCGCTTTGCCCTGATTTGCAGATTGTGTTGAAAGGCTTGTCGAAGGGCAGTCTGCAGGGCGACAGCCGCATTGCCGAATATTTCCGTAATTTCGGCGTAGAAACAGTCTATACATCTGAAGGCGTGGAACTTAAATCCTCACCAGATAGCATAACGAAAAATCTTGCGCTCGACCTTTCGAGCCAGCCCGACATAGCGCAGACCATCGTAGTGACGGCGTGCCTCATGGGCATACCATTCCGCATCGACGGCCTCGCCACCCTGCGCATCAAGGAGACCGACCGCCTCGAGGCACTGCGCTCCCAACTGGCGTCGCTGGGCTACGCCATTGAGGTGATTGGCGACACAGCCCTTTCGTGGGACGGCAGCCGCATCGCCGCCGACCCTAATCCGCAGATACTCACCTACGACGACCACCGCATGGCTATGGCTTTTGCACCTGCCGCCGTGTGCGTGCCAGGGCTAACGATTCTCGACGCCGCAGTGGTGTCGAAGTCATATCCCGACTACTGGCAACATCTTGAGCAAGTGGGATTTAAACTAAGCATTGCAAAATGACACCGGCACTAATCATATTGGCTATAACCGTTGGTTTCGGCGCGATTCTCTACATCTTCCACCGCATTGGCGAGAAGCGCAACCCAAAGGGAGCAGAAGCCGCTGAGGAGGCGGAAGAAGTGGCGAGCGACGGCTGCTGCGGCATGCACATCACTTGCGAGAAGGACTCGCTGGCGGCGCTCACAACGGAAATAGTGTACTACGACGACGAGGACCTTGACCGCTACAAGGGCATACCCGCTGGCGACTACAATGATGCACAGATTGAAGAGTTTCGCGACGTGTTGCTAACGCTTCTGCCGGAGGACATCGCCGGATGGGCGAGGTCGCTGCAACTGAGGGGCATAGAAATGCCGTCGTGCGTCAAGGACGAACTGCTGCTGCTCATAAGCGAGGAGCGCGAGCGCAGAGCAAAAAGTTAGACTTATGGAGATTTTTGAATATACGTTTTTCCAGAATGCGTTGATAGGCTTGCTGCTTGTGAGCATCGCCTCGGCGTTGATTGGCACCTACGTGGTGGCGCGCCGCATGATGTTTGTGGCGGGCGGCGTTACCCATGCCTCGTTCGGCGGTTTGGGACTCGGCTACTTCTTGGGCATAAGCCCAATACTCACCGCCGGGGTCTTTGCCGTGGCATCGGCCGTAGGTGTGGAATGGCTGTCCACACGGCAGCGTGTGCGCGAGGACTCTGCCATCTCGGTGGTGTGGGCGCTGGGCATGGCGCTGGGCATCCTATTTGTGTTTCTCACACCAGGCTACGTACCTGAACTGCAGTCGTTTCTCTTCGGCAACATTCTCACCATCACGCGTTCCGACCTACTCCTATTTGCGGGATTTCTTGTGGCATTGCTCATCGTCACCGCACTGCTCTACCGCCCCATCGTGGCATGCGCCTTCGACTCCGACTATGCGCGCACCATCGGCATGCCGGTGGCGATGGTCAACGGACTGATGACGGTGCTCGTGGCAATCTGCATCGTACTGACGCTCAAACTTATAGGCATTATGCTGCTGATGTCGCTCTTCGCTATGCCGCAGATGACGGCTGAAGTGTTTACCAACCGACTGCGACCCATGACACTTCTCGCCGCAGCCATCTCAGTGGTATGCTCAATGGCAGGCCTAATGATAGCCTACCTGACCAACATTCCCGCCTCGGCAACCGTAGTGTTGACCCTCATCGCCACCTACGCCCTCGCCCGCCTCATCAAACGCCTTGCAAAATAGCGCCAAACAGAAAAGGGGCGCCGATTTCTCAGCGCCCCTTGTTTTATTACAATTTCAGAGTGGTTACTGGCCGATTTCGTTGATGTGCTGCAGGGTGTTGACAATTGCCTTGAGCAGAGGTGTGATGGTGCTCACGTGCACTGCCTCGTCGATTGTGTGGGCGCCGTCGAGTTGCGGGCCTACCGACACTGCATAGAGTTGCGGATTCTTAAGCACGAAATATGCGCATTCCAAACCGCCTTTCGCCTTGTCGGTGAACGCATTTGGATTAGCATCCTTGTAGTACTTGTAAATCAAATCCTTCAGCGGACTTACACCAGGAGTGTCCCACGTTGGCACATATCCTGTAACCTGGACGTTAAAGCCGATTTTTTCGCCTTCGGCAATCAAGCGGTCTCTTTCCGATTCAATCCATTGCGCGCTGTAGGAGCGGAACATATCTTCAATCCACAAAGAGCCATCAGAG
>CAVEIP010000008.1:28637-37780 GCA_963615935.1 [Ruminococcus] lactaris
AAAGAATGCGTTCAAATCAGTGTTGAGTTGAGCGGAGCAAAGCACATCTTCGCTTGTAAGAGAGCGCTCTGCAACATCGAAGTCGAATTCTGTTTCGTCGGGATATTCTGAAATGTATACTGCCATTATTTTGTCAATAGCCTCCTTGCACTCGTCAACCTTGCTGGATGGCACAGCAAATTCCACAAACGACTCAATGGCAATTGCATTGACAGCATGGCCGCAGTTGATTGTCACGATGTTGCCGCCGGCAGGAGTAATCACATTCTTGACCACATCGGAAGTGACCGTAGTGGCGCTAAGTCGGTGCTCACCAATCATCACGCCACTGTGTCCGCCACGCAGACCAGTGATGGTGACAGCAAGTACCTTAGTGTCGGACGATGTGGATGAGGTGGTGTAATTACGCGCAAATTCGAGAGAATAACTGCCGAGGCATCCCACGGAAATCTTTCCAGCCTCTTCCTCATCAATATTAATCATATAGTTTGCATCGAGCACCGACGGGTCGAGGTTGATGGCGCCCGACATGTCGTAGTCCTCATTGGCAGTAAAGAGCAGTCGCAACGGGCCGTGAGCCACATCGGAACTGGCAATGGCAAGAGCGATGCCCACACCGATACCGTCGTCGGAGCCGAGGTTGATTTTCCTTCCTTTCAGCAGGTCACCGTCGTAGTAGGGCTCGCCCACCTCTGTGGTGTAGTCGTAGGATTCGCCCGCCTTCGATGCGCAAATCATATCGGTGTGTCCCTGAAGTATCACTTTCGGATAGTTTGCCATAGCCGAATTGTTGGCTGGCACATCAATCCACACGTTGTCAAAGGCATCGGAATTATACTGATAGCCATGCTTTTCGGCCCACGACTTGAGGTAAGCCTTGGCTTTGTCGAGATGGAAACCCAAACGTGGATTCTTGGCAAAGTCAAGAAACTCGTTGATTGACGACTGTTTAAGGGCTTCAAATGTTTCGTCGGTAGGAGTGACCGGATTAACCGGTTTCGGATCATCGTTGGAACATGATGCCATCATCAATGACATTGTTGCAACCGCAGCGAGCATTAATCTGCATTTTTTCATAGGCGCTTCTTTTTTTGCATCTTGCCTGTGCAGAGCAAGATAGTGATAAATAATATAGAGTAATTGTGGAGCCAAAAATATGACATTTTTTTGTTTTCTACAATTTTTTGTCAATTTTTCGCCAAACAAGACGAAAAAAAATTGGGAACTCAGTAGAAAAACTCTGCAGAGCGTCCCGTCGGGACGCAACAGATAAAACCCCACGGCTTCAGCCTGTGGCCAGACTGACACACAACGACTAGCGCCCTGTAAGCGGCGCTACAGGGGCGAGGTTGCTTCGAAATGGTGCGGTGGCGTACTTACAGCACGCAAATACTTGAGCCGACAGGCTGCACCTCGGAAGGCAAAATCAAGCGAGCTTGTTTTGCGCTTCGCTCGGTTTGCACTATCTTTGAATAAGACAGGCTGCACCTCGGAAGGCAAAATCAAGCGAGCTTGTTTTGCGCTTCGCTCGGTTTGCACTATCTTTGAATAAGACAGGCTGCACCTCGGAAGGCAAAATCAAGCGAGCTTGTTTTGCGCTTCGCTCGGTTTGCACTATCTTTGTACCTTAAATCAAGAAATTAAAAATGAGCGGAGATACTGAAAAGAAACTATTTATCGAAACATACGGCTGCCAGATGAACGTGGCAGACAGTGAGGTGATTGCCTCGGTTATGAAAATCGCTGGCTATGAGCCTACTGAGGTGCTTGAAGAGGCTGATGCCGTTTTCCTCAATACTTGCTCCATCCGCGACAATGCTGAGCAGAAAATCTTCTCGCGCCTAGAATATTTCGCGTCTCTCCGCCGCAAGCGCAAGGAGAAACTGGTGCTTGGTGTGCTTGGCTGCATGGCTGAGCGCGTGAAGGACGAACTGATTGCAAACCACGGCGTTGACATCGTGGCGGGTCCCGATGCCTACCTGTCGTTGCCCGACCTCGTGTCGGCTGCCGAACTCGGGCAGAAAGCCATCAACATCGAACTGTCGAAGACGGAAACCTACCGCGACGTGATTCCGCAACGCATCGGCCACAGCCGCATCAGCGGATACATCAGCATTATGCGCGGCTGCAACAATTTCTGCTCCTACTGCATCGTGCCCTACACCCGCGGCCGCGAGCGTAGCCGTGAGCCTCGCAGCATCCTCAACGAACTTGCCGACATGCAGGCCAAGGGCTTCAAGGAGGTAGTTCTTCTTGGCCAAAACGTAAACTCCTACAACTACATAGGCGAGGACGGCACCCACGTGGGCTTTGCCGACCTCCTGCGCATCGTTGCCGAAGCAGCGCCAGAGATGCGCGTGCGCTTCACCACATCACACCCTAAGGACATGAGCGACGAGATTATCTCGGTCATCGCTTCCGTGCCCAACGTGTGCAAGCACATACACCTACCCGTGCAGTCGGGCAGCAACAAGGTGCTGAAGGCAATGAACCGCAAATACACCCGCGAGTGGTATCTCGACCGCATCGCCGCCATCCGCAAGGCTATGCCCGACTGCGGCATCACCACCGACATGTTTACCGGCTTCCACGACGAGACGGAGGAGGATTTCGAAGAGACACTGAGCCTGATGCGCGAAGTGGGCTTCGACAGTGCGTTCATGTTCAAATACTCCGAGCGTCCTGGCACCTACGCCTCAAAGAATCTGCCCGACAACGTGCCTGAGGAGGTGAAGATTGACCGCCTCAACCGTATGATTACCCTCCAGAACGAACTTTCTGCCGAGAGTTACCGCAAGGACATCGGCAAGACCTACGAGGTGCTTGTTGAAGGCACGTCGAAGCGCTCACGCGAGCAACTGTTCGGCCGCAACGAGCAAAACAAGGTGATAGTGTTCCCGCGCGGCAACCACCACATCGGCGACCGCGTAATGGTAACCGTAGAGAGCGCATCGTCGGCAACCCTCATAGGCAAAGAAGCATAAAAATCAACACATAGCCACCATGTACGACCTCCATCTGAAAATCGTTCTCGTCGACGTAAAGAAACCGCCGGTAAACCGCACAGTCATTGTGCCGGGCGGATACACCTTCCGCGAACTTCACAACGTGATTCGCGCGGCATTCCGCATTCGCGAGAAAGGCTTTTTCGAGTTCAACAACAGTTACATAGGCGGCGATTTTGTGTGTACGCCGATGATGGGCGACTACGATGTTGATGTTGACGTCGACGACAACGACAACGTCGTAAATGCCGATTTCGAAATCATCGGGGACTACGTCAAGAAGTTCAATTTGCTGACCTATTTCTTTGACGACTGGATTCTTGACATCCAATTGATTGACAAAACGCCAGCCAAGGTCGAAGGCCCAGTGCTCGTCAAGGGCACAGGTAAAATTGCCTTGGACCACTGCGGTGGTAACCTCATGTATATGGCTTTGGTAGAAACTTTCAACGAGGCGCCCGACTCCAAAGCGGCCTCATATTTCCGCAAGATACTCAACCTTCGGAAAAACGAGATGCCAAACTTCACGCTCGACAAGGAAGAAAAGGCTTTGATTAACCTTCGCTTCAAGGATATTGCCTACGCATCGGAGGACCACCACAAGATGCTGGACGACATAAAGTCAAATTTCGTGAGCCGAATGGCAGAACTCATGGACGATGCATCGTTTGCAGCAAGTGCTCCCAACGACAAAAAATCGAGCAAACTGAACTGAGCATTGTCTCTAAATCGCGAAAATTCGCCATCAAAGCGTGTGAAAATTGCGTAAATAGTTGACAAAGGGGTGCTCTGCGTTGTATCTTTGCAACCAAATAGGCTAATTTTTTATGGCAAAAGAGCACAAATCAAAAATTTCTTATTTCCAGTCAAATGTCACGGCAACAGTGAGTGTTGCGTTAGTGCTCATTCTGATTGGAGTAACCGCGTTTCTCGGGCTCTCGGCACGCACAATGAGCCACGACTTGAAAGAGAATATGGGTTTCAGCATCGTGCTCGATGCCGAAGCCTCGGATGCCGACGTCAGCGCGCTCAACACCCTGTTTAAAACTGCACCCTACGTTGCCAAGGTGGAATACATCTCCAAGGAGGAAGCCCTCGCGCAATGGAAGGACGACACGGGCGAAGACCTCGTGGAAACGTTTGGCGTGAATCCTCTCAGCGCTGAATATCAGATTTATGTAAAAGCCAACTATGCCGAATTAGGCAAGATGAAAAAGTTGCAGGCCGACCTCAAGAAACGTCCTGGCGTGGAAGACGTTGTGCTCTACGAAACGGATGTTGAAGCCGCCAACAAAAACATCAGCAACATCTCGATAGCACTCCTTGTGGTAGCAGCGCTGCTGGTGTTCATCTCCTTTGCGCTCATCAACAACACTGTGCGCCTCACCGTATACTCCCGACGGTTTCTCATCCACACCATGAAACTCGTGGGAGCGAAACCTGGATTCATCCGCAAGCCATTTGTGGTGCAAAACATGCTCAACGGTCTGATAGCCGCAGTGGTGGCATGCCTCGTGTTTGTGGGCTTCTACTTTGCTGCACAAGGAATGGTGGGCTCGCTCGTAGGCACTATGTTTACGGAGGCTGAAGTGGCAATCGTGTTTGCCGGACTTGCAGTGGTGGGCATCGCCATTTCGGGCATCGCGGCATTCTTCGCTGCAACGAAGTACATTCACCTCAACTACGACGACTTGTTTAAACGATAAGACTTAACAACGAAAAATGGAAACAAAGACTAATATTCAGGGCGAGCAGCCCGCCAACGAGCAGTCACGCCCGTTGGAAAAAATCAACTACATCCTCATGGGCGTCTCAGTGGCTCTCATCGTCATCGGATTTCTGATGATGAGCGGAGGAGCGACAACCGAAGACAAGTTTAACCCCGACATTTTCAGCACAATGCGCATTGCCGTGGGACCAGCATTCTCATTTATCGGCTTCGTCGCAATGTTTTTCGCAATCTTATACAAAAAGAAGAAATAAGCGATGGATTGGATAGAAGCACTCGTCCTCGGCCTTGTGCAAGGACTCACAGAATATCTTCCGGTAAGTAGCAGCGGCCACCTCGCCATCGGCTCAGCGCTGTTTGGCATCGACGCAGAGTCAAACCTCACGTTCACCATCGCGGTGCACGTTGCCACAGTGCTTAGCACGCTGGTAATCCTCTGGAAGGAAATCAGTTGGATTTTCAAGGGACTGTTCGCTGGACGGATGAACGAAGAAACCCGCTATTTCATCAACATCGTCGTTTCGATGATTCCTGTGGGCATAGTCGGAGTGTTTTTTAAGGACTACGTTGAACAGATTTTCGGCTCAGGTCTTGCCATTGTAGGCTCGATGCTCCTCGTAACGGCACTGCTCCTCACATTCTCCTACTACGCAAAGCCTCGCCAAAAACAATCCATATCCACCCGCGATGCCTTCATCATCGGCTTATCGCAGGCGGTGGCAGTGCTCCCAGGACTGTCGCGCTCCGGCACAACAATCGCTACGGGTCTATTGCTGGGCAACAGCAAGGAGAAACTTGCGCAATTCTCGTTTATCATGGTGATTCCGCCAATCCTCGGCGAAGCGCTCCTCGACGTTGTGAAGATGATTAAGGGCGGTGCAGAGGCTGTGACGGGCGACATCTCGGCAGCATCGCTCATCGTGGGCTTCATCGCAGCCTTCGTTTCAGGATGCCTTGCCTGCAAGTGGATGATTAACATCGTGAAGCGCGGCAAACTGGTTTATTTCGCAATCTATTGCGCAATCGCGGGTATAGCAACATTGATTTTCAATTTCATTTAAGCATTAGATAGATGTTGCATCCCGTTGAAGGAGAGATACTTTACGTCGACAAACCACTCACGTGGACCTCGTTCGACGTGGTGAAGCGTGTGCGCGGAGAACTGAGCCGCCGCACCAAAATAAAGAAACTGAAAGTGGGACACGCCGGTACTCTCGATCCCCTCGCCACAGGCGTGATGATTGTGGTTACGGGACGCGCCACCAAGCGCATCGAGGAGTTGCAGGCCCACGTGAAAGAATATGAGGCCGTGATTCGCCTCGGCGCAACCACGCCAAGTTTCGACCTCGAGACGGAGGTTGATGCCGAATACCCGTGGGAGCATATCACCTGCGAGAGCGTGGAGCAAGCGCTGAAGCAGTTCACCGGTCGCATCCAGCAAGTGCCGCCAGCCTACTCGGCATGCAAGGTCGACGGCAAGCGTGCCTACAAGATGGCACGCAAAGGCAAAGCGGTGGAAATCAAGCCGAAAGAACTCGTCATCGACGAGATTGAACTGCTGGAATGCAACTTGCCCGAAATCCGCATCCGAGTGGTGTGCAGCAAAGGCACCTACATCCGCGCCTTGGCGCGCGACATTGCCGAAGCGCTCGGTAGCGGCGGACACCTGACAGCCCTGCGCCGCACCCGTGTGGGCGATGTCCGAGTGGCTGACTGCGAGAGCGTTGCCGACCTCGTGGCTCGGCTAAAAGTGGAGGACATCGAACTCCCGGAAGAGATGAGAAAAGAAAAAGAAAACGAAGAAGTATAAAAAAACAGAAGTATCTATGAAGTTGTCACAATTCAAATTCAAACTACCAGAGGAATTGATAGCACAAACGCCATCGGAAGAACGCGATGAAGCGCGATTGATGGTGTTGCACAAGAAAACGGGCGAAATCGAACACAAAATTTTTAAGGACATCATCGACTATTTCGATGATGGCGACTTGATGCTTCTCAACGACACGAAGGTGTTCCCTGCCCGTCTCTACGGAAACAAGGAAAAAACCAACGCCCGCATCGAGGTGTTTCTCCTCCGCGAACTCAACGAGGAGCACAAACTGTGGGACGTGCTCGTAGAGCCTGCCCGCAAAATCCGCATCGGCAACAAACTCTACTTTGGCGAGGACGACTCAATGGTGGCTGAGGTAATCGACAACACCACCTCTCGCGGCCGCACGCTCCGCTTCCTCTACGACGGTTCGCACGAGGAATTCAAGGAGGCTCTCTTTGCCCTCGGCCAGACGCCGCTGCCTCTCTACATCAACCGCGAGCCTACGGAGGACGACGTGGACCGCTTCCAGTGCATCTTCGCCAAAAACGAAGGCGCTGTGGTGGCTCCCGCTGCCGGTCTGCACTTCAGCCGTGAGGTGATGAAACGCATGGAAATCAAGGGCATAAACTACGATTTCCTCACCCTTCACTTCGGACTCGGCAACTTCCGCGAAATCGACGTGGAGGACCTCACCAAGCACCGCATGGACTCCGAGCAGATGGAAATTTCTGCCGAACTAGTCAAGAAGGTGAACGAAACGAAGGACAAGGGTCATGCAGTCTGCGCTGCCGGCACATCGGTGCTCCGCGCCATCGCTACGGCAGTGAGCATGAACGGACACATCAAGGAATACAGCGGCTGGACAAACAAGTTTATCTTCCCGCCCTACGACTTTGAAGTGTGCACGTCGCTCATCAGCAACTTCCACATGCCCTACTCCACAATGCTGATGATGGTTGCCGCCTTCGGTGACTACGAAAAGGTGATGAACGCCTACGACGTGGCGGTGAAGGAAAAATACCGCTTCGGTGTCTATGGCGACGCTATGCTGATTATCTAATCATATATATGGAACTTCTAAAACAACGTATCCTTCAGGACGGACGTCTGCTCCCAGGTGGCGTGCTTAAAGTGGACCGCTTCCTCAACCACCAACTCGACGCAAACCTGATGTTTGAGGTGGCTAAAGAGTTCGGCAGACTGTTTGCCGACTGCAATTTCAACAAAATTGTAACCATCGAGGCCAGCGGCATCGCCCCAGCAATCATGATGGGCTACCAACTGCAACTGCCAGTGGTGTTCATCAAGAAAGCACGTCCGAAGACCATGGACAAGATGCTCGTGACCGAAGTGCGCTCGTTCACTAAAAACACCGTGGAAACGGTATGCGTAAGCAGCGACTTCCTCACCGACGACGACCACGTGCTCTTTATCGACGACCTTCTCGCCTACGGCAACGCCTCAAACGGCATGATTGCCCTCGCCAAACAGGCAGGCGCAACCATCGAAGGCATGGGATTCGTGATTGAGAAGGGCTTCCAGGGCGGCGGCGACCGCCTGCGCGAGGCTGGCTACAACGTGAAGAGCCTTGCGATTATCGACAGCCTTGACAACGACGAAATCCGATTCCGTTAACGCCGAAGTTCCCATTCCCCCTTACGGAGCCGCGCCCCACCGCGCGGCTCCGTTTTTTTGCACTTCCTAAAAAAATTTAAAAAGCAAAGGCTAATTAATATAATTTAATATTACCCACACGATTTTTCAGTAACTTTGCAAGTAGGAAACAGAACTGAATGATATATGTTTGCTGACGTCTTTGTAAGATATACAACTGTCATATCCAGCACCATCCTCGCTACTCTCGCAGTGATGCTGTTCGTGCTTCGGTTGCCTAAGAAAGAAGAATTCGGCAAACTCCGCATCGCCAAAATCTGCCAGGCGCTGGCTCTTTCCACCATCGTCGTAATCAATGTGTTCAAACTCACCGTTACGTTCACCACTTCCGACCCCGACAGGGATTTCGTGCTTGGCATAGTCATGAATTGCGCCATAACATTGCTGGCATTCACCACCATCTACATCTTTATCGCCCCGCACAGTGTGAGCCGCGGCTGGCTCACGCGCCAAATTGCCTATATCGTCGGCGTCGCTGTCATAGGCATCATTGCAGACGGCTTCATCCCCGACCCGGACATCGCCGACGCCATCTACATCATAATGTTGGCGGTCAACATCCTGCAGGTTTGCTACTACTCATACATGTTCCACAACCGCTTGCCGCACTACATTGCCTACATGCGCCAGCATGGAGTGACCATCGAAACGCGTCTCGTATGGATACGCTGGACATTCCGCGGCGAACTCATCTGCGCCATTGCGGGCGTGCTTTTCAACGTGTTTCTGCTCACCAAGCCAGGGGTGGAGGTGTCGCTAATTGCCGCTGGAATTCTGCAAATTTGCTACACACCCTACAGCATCTACCTCACCGCGCGCATCTACTCCTACAGTGTGCGCAGTTCAGCCATCGTGACGCTCATCTATGAGGACACCTACCGCGAAACAGTCACCGACAATGTGCCCGCTGCCGACATCA
>CAVEIP010000008.1:37826-40273 GCA_963615935.1 [Ruminococcus] lactaris
GTGGGTAGCCGACAAGAAATATCTCCAAAAAGACATAGTGCTTGAGGACTTCGCCGAGCAACTCCAAACCACTCCGCACTACATCTACTACTATTTCCGCACCTATCTCCACACCAATTTCCGCACCTGGCGCTCCGAACTGCGAGTGCACGAAGCCGAAAAACTCCTCGTGGAGCACCCCGACCTCTCGCTCGAGAAGATTGCCGACATGGTTGGCTTCAACCACCGCGCCAATTTCTTCCAGCAGTTTCAGAAAGTGACTGGTAAAAAGCCGTCGGATTTGCGCAAAAACGGGTAAATTCACGTTATTTTACTTGTGAATTTACGTTATTCCACCCGTCAAAGCGTTATTTGTCGTCGCCGCCGCCGACAAATAACGGATTTTTTTTGTGCACCCTCTTGACCCGCCATAACTTTGCCATCGCAAGAAAATAGAAATGAACACTATCTACTGCCACACAACATCGGCCGCACAAATAGCGGCAGGCACCGTAACTCTCCTGGCGGGATTTGCGATGATGGTTGCCAGTTTGATAGTGAGGAAGACACAAAACAGGCAAAAGAACAGATTCCCAGCGATGGGCGTAATTTTGGGCACATGCTTCATCGCTGTGGGAATTGTTCACATCTGGTTCTTCCCGATATGGCAGAGGCCAATCCACGCGAACCAGTTTCCCATTTGGGAGACTACAATAGCATCGCTGCTTGCAATGATGTATATGTGCGCCACGCTTACGATGTTCAACTCAAGGTTGTTGCGCTACGACATACTAATCGGAAACCTGATTGTAATCATGTTCTTCCCAATAATTTGGAGAATCGACCAGTTGACCGAACACGAAAACAAAGCGATAAACGCTGTTTTCTACATATACTTTTTGATTCAAACCGTAGCCTACATTATAGTCTACACGAAAGAATCGCAGAAGTTCCTTGACACAATGAATGGTTATTTTGAACAAACCGACAAACTAAAATATAAAACCACAGAGACTAATATAGTCTTCTCATCTTGGACACTTTTGAGTTTATGGTGGGCAATAGCCAAACTAATTCCGATTTTAGACAAACCGGAAGCCTTCGTAATCACGCAAAGCATAATCGTAGTAGTTACAACGACGGTTTTCATCCTCTATACCAGGAAAAGCCACAAAATCGCCGAGGTCAGAAACTGTCTTGAACAAAGTCAGTAAGCACAATCTCGTTATAAATCAAGTTTCTGACCCCATATCAGTTCGTTACAAACCATAATTTAATTCAACGTCATACCGAAAAACGCACAGAAAAGAAGATTAATGATAGACCTAATGAATTGTATTGAGCCTGACAATCGTGAAGATTGCCAGGCTTTTTTTATGGCCGTTTATCTACACAATACAACCATTCGGCGTAGGAGCGCGCCCCGTAGGTGGCGCCGTATTGATAACCCCAGGCTTCAGCCTGGGGCAGACTGACTATCGGCAATTTGCGCCCTGTAAGTGGTGCTACAAGGGCGTAGTTGCCTTTAGGAAAGAAATTTTTTATTACTTTTGCACCAATATCAAGATTCACTAACAAAAAAAACGAAAGAAACGATGGTTGAAGTAAAGATAGAAGACCGCATAGGATTCATCGAGATGCAAAATCCCGACCATTTCAACGTGCTCAGCGAGCAGATGTGCTCAGAAATGGTCGACGCCATTAAGGAAATCTACAAAAAAGAATGCGTGGCTATCGTCATCGAGGCGCAGACAAAGCGCGGAGTGTGGAGCGCCGGACACGACATCAACGAACTCCCGATGGACGGCAACGACCCACTGTCGTACGACGTGCCGATGGAGCAACTCCTGCGCACCGTGCAGGAAGTGCCAATACCCGTAATTGCCTGCGTCACTGGCACCGTCTGGGGCGGCGCGTGCGACCTCTGCATCTCCTGCGACATGATTGTTGCATCGGAAACCGCCACATTTGCCATCACACCGGCTAAAATCGGCATCCCTTACAATGCCTCGGGTATCATGCACTTCATCAACCAATTGGGCGTGAACAAGGCTCGTGAGATGTTTTTCACCGCTGCTCCTATCACCGCCCACGAGGCACTCAATGTGGGCTTCGTCAACCAGATTGCCTCGGCAGAGATGCTCCACAAACTCCTCGAAATCAAAATCCTCAACCCATTGCGCCGCAACTCGGTACTGTCGGTCAGCGCCATCAAGCGCCAGTTTCGCGCGCTCACCAAGGCGTCCCACTCAATCAACGCCGAGAGTTTTGAGCGCATAAACTCCTATCGTCAAAGAGTTTACCAAGGTCCAGACTACAAAGAAGGCATCAATTCCTTCCTCGAAAAGCGTAATCCAGAATACACTGGCAAAGCCGCCGACCTCGACGAAAAAGAAAAATTCAACGATTTCGATTAAATTTTTGAAAAAAACCGCTGAAAAATTTGCAAAGTCCACAAAAGTTCGTAC
>CAVEIP010000009.1:0-13613 GCA_963615935.1 [Ruminococcus] lactaris
GTCTAACGGTTGTAGATAGAAAAATGTCAATGACTGGGAAAATATATGATATCGACATTGAATCAAAGTCTTGTAAACTGACTAAAAAACTTTTAAAACTCACGAGTCTTGTTGTAGACACGAAAGATATAAGGGAAGCACTTTTTGTCAAAAAACATTGGTGGCATTTATGGGGACGTGTGTTTATTTATGCGAAACCGAGCAATATAAGGAATCGAGACCTGGACGATGCCAAACAAGAGGACCAGGCATACCACATGGAAGTACATAGGGTATGGACTAAGAATGCAAAGAAATTTTGTAAGGAATTAGCCTCTAATGGATATAGAGAGCATCCAAATACCCAGACATATATTGCTTGGTGTAAAAAGAAAAGAATGAATAGTAGTGTAAAATAGTATAAAACAGTTCGCATATGAAAAGATTATTTTTTGTCCTGTCATTTCTTTTTGCAATGACAGGTATTCAAGCAGCGGAAAATATGGGGTCACCTGCAAAAGTGGTAACATGGTAAAGTTTAATAATTTGACTGATGCAGCATTCTCCATTGTGCAAGATGGAGAATGCTGTATTGGCTATTAAAAAGTTAGGATATGAGATTACGGCGTGTTAAGGATGTGTGCCTCAGGGTGGTGGCGGTGGTGCTGCTGGCGGTGAGTTTTGCGGCGTGTCACGACGGGAATATAGACAAGTTCGAGGAGAAGCTTGCGGAGGGCAACCTGGCGGAGGCGCAGGAGTTTCTTGCGAAAATCAAAAGTACCCGTGATGCTGCCCCATGCGCTTATAAGCTAATTCAGGCTTACGTTGAAGCGGGGGCAGTCGACAAGGCTGTATATGTGTATGAAAAGATTACGTCATGGCACAACGACCGTACGGAGATTGACGGGCCATGGAGTGACAGATATGAGGGAAAAGTATGTAAACTGCTGCGTACGGAATTGTTGAAAAAAGGCGATTATGAAACGGCATGGAATTATTACCATCGATCAAATATTGATGAAAATAGCGAATTCAATGCCGAGGATCGATTCCTCTATCTGAGCGATGTGGTTGACGACATGTGCAATAGGGGTAAGCAGGAAGAAGCAAGCAAGTTTGTAGACAAAAACCTTCGATGGTTTGTGCGCAATGTGGACGGCATAGAAGATGAGTACGACTGGCAAATAAAATTGAAAAGGGACTACAACAGCACTTCTGTGCGCGAAAAACTGTTTGAACAGATTGACAATTCTTATTAACGGGAATATGAACAGACTTTTTCAAATCATCCTCATTCTCGCGGTCAGCCTTCCGCTCTTCGCCTGCGGAGGCAAGAAGAACGGAGGCAAGATGCCGGAGATGGAGCAACTGAAATATGACAACACTGTGAAGCGGATTGAGGCTCTTGCGGCTGATGCTGCCGACGCCATAGCGAGCGGCAATGAGACGGCGCTGGAGAGCGTAATGAACGACGTGCGCCATCTCTACTACGACTTCAACGCCGAGAAGATGGACGATGCAGCGAAAGCCAAGTGCCAGGCGCTGAAGGCTCGCGTGGATGACCTGCGCGAACATCCCGAGAAGATTGCCGATGCGGCAAATGTGGCCGCAGTGCCGAAGGAGGATGCGGCTCAGGGCAACTCGCTCATCTCCAAGCGGCGGATGAAGTTGAAGCAGTCGGAGCGCTACGCCTACGCGCTTAATGCTGGCGATGTGCTCACCGTGACGATTGAATGCCAGGGCGGCGTTGATGCAACGGTCAACGATATGGACCGCAAGCAGAGCATGCGCCGGTGGAAGTTTGACGGCTCGATGACCGACACCGTCACGATTGCCGCAGATGGCGTCTACATGATGGAACTCACGCCCGTCGGCGATGAAACAACTATGAGCCTCAATGTCACCTACAACGGTAAGACCAAGGGCGGCCGACGCCGCGTGAAGGAGCAGATTGTGGAGTGCCAGAAGGACGATTTCCTTGCGTGCGAGGCTGAGACGTTCACGGCGAAGAGCGTATTCCGTGAGCCGAAGAAAGTTGGTCTGCGCGGCAATCTGAAAGCCTACTTCTCGGGCAAGTCGCGCGTGGTGGTGCCCGTCACGCTGCCTACGGGCTGCGATGCGGTGCTCTATTCGCTACGCATCTCCACAAACGAGAACACCATTGGCAGCGACGGCAAGTTTGCCGCCAACCTCAATGTAGCCTCGTCGAAGTTGAAACTTTTCGGCAAGACCGTCTACGAGCGGCAGTCGATGATGGGCAGCATCATCAACAGTCTGCTCGGAGATACCCGTCCGCCGCGCGAGGAGGACGCCTATTGTAACATGTATGTGATGACAAGTCAGTCGGAGGCAAAGAAGTTTAACGACTCTGAGGCCAGCGACAAGAAGACCTACAAATACGATGTTGACCAGTCGCAGATGGGCACGCAGTCGTGCAACGGCCAGTTGCTGCCAGGCAAAAGCCGCACGCTCTATCTCGGCTTTGAGAACGAGCGCATGCGCTATGACAACTACATCTGGCTGGAAATGGCAGCTCTGACCCACACGCGGAAGTACGTGCAACCGATATACACCAAGTAGAAATAATTTAACCCAACAACATTATGAGCAAGATTCCAGGACTTTCCTTCTCATTGAAACGCGCCGTCGGCATCACTGCTGCAAAGCAGAAGATAGCCCGCACCACAGGCATCCCAACTACAAAGCAAGGCATCGAGCGCAAGGTGGGCAAGGCCATCGTCAAATCGATTTTCAAGAAGTGGTAACTGTAGAATCTAAATAGAAATGCTGATTTTCGATACCAGAAACGAAAAATGGCATTAGTAATGAGATATTTAGAAATTAGATGCCTATGTAGATAAAAAGCATCAGCGGCTTTTGGAGTTGCTGATGCTTTTTAGGTGTTGGGTTATATTTTTGTCGTTAGCGGATTGCTACTTTTGCGGTGGCGGTGGTTGTGGCGGTTTGGATGCGGAGGATGTAGACTCCAGCGTGGCCGCTGAGGGTGGCTGTGGTTGCTGATGTGAGGCTGACGGCGGCTTGGCGGCCGGTGAGGTCGTAGGCGGTGAGGTCAACGATAGGCTCGGAGAATGTAAGCGAGCCGTCGGCGAGGGCGCTGACTGAGATGCTTGCCGATGCATTTGCGGTAGCGATGCCCGCGCCTCCCCATTGGCTTACGAGCCAGTTCACTTTGGAGTGGAGCATGTTGAGAAATGAGTTCTTCCTTTCGCTCATGTTCTGGTTGCCGTAGTTAGGCCAGCGGTTGTAGTCGGCTTTGGCTGCCGATGAAATCTGCGATGCGAAGTCGCTAGCAAATTGGTCGAGTGAGGAGTAGTTGTAGGTGATGAATTTTTTCCATACCTCTTTCACCTTGCTTTGGAAGCGTGGGAATTTGGCGATTTCGCCAATCCATGTCTGTCCGAATGGTGGGTCTTGGTAGATGAATCGGTCGGTGCCGCGGTGGAAGGAGTTGCCAAAGTCCCATACTGGTCCGAAGATAATCTTTGTGTCGGCGCCGCGGTCCTTGTGGAAGTAGCAACTGCCGTGGAAAGACTCGGCATTGTCCATCACTTCCTGCACTACGTAGAAGGCGGCGAGGGAGTCGAGGTCGATGTAGTTTTCCCAGTCGGTCGACGATTTGTCGCTGGCGTAGATGGCTTTGTCGACAGCGGTGGCGAGGTTTACGAGATAGTCGGACTGCGCCGTTGAGAGCGCCTCCGGCGATTTGTATGTAAGGCGGATTTTCTCACCATTGCCTTCGGTTATCGACACCTGCGCATCCTCGTCGTAGTTGTCAATTTCCACGAGCCAGCCGCCAGTGATGTAGTCTGAGGCGGTTTCGTTGTCGGCCTGCTCGGTGATTTTCACGCGGTCGGAGTCTACGCGGATAGTTTCCGTGAGGAAATAGAGTCCGATGTAGTCGCCGTTGAGCACCACCTCCACAGGGCGCTGCTCGGGCGTGAAGTCGAGTCCCATGCGGCGGCTCAACTCAAAGCCCATGGTGTTGCGCAGAAATCCCAGGTCGTCGTCGGCGTGGGCGAGCAAGGCAAAGTGCTTGCTTTTCTTCATGCCGAGCAAAGCCGCCTTGGTGTCGAGTTTGAGGCGGTAAGGCTTCTTGTCGAAACCTGTAAACGTATAGTTTCCGCGACCTTTGATTTTCAGCGCGAGGGGCTCGCTTGCGCTGCCCACCGACTGATAGCCGTCGAGTCCGAGATTGTCAACGTAGTAGGTGGCGTTTAGATAATAGTCTTTCGAAGTGATTGGCGTAGAGTTTTCCGTGTCGATATACATCACGGGCAACGAGCCGCTGAATGTTGCTGCAAAGGCATTGGCCGCAAAGACAAGCATTGCAGCGAGAATGAAACTAAGTTTTTTCATAATATAAGTGAACTCAAGTAGGGGTAATAAGCGACTGTGTGCTATCGTTGCGCGAAGAGGTCGGTGGTGTAACCAACCATGTCGCGGTATGCCATTACGCCGTTGTCCGACACCTCCACGATTGTGGTAGAGCCGTCGCGTGTAGGCAACTTCACGTGGGTGTCGTCGACGAAGGTGAGGAACGTTATGTCGCCGTCCTTCGTTGCAAGCGACCACGAGTTGGTGTCGGCATCAAAGTTGAAGCGCGTCACTTCGCCCGTTGTCTCGTTGGTAATCTTGTAGCCAGTGTTGTCCCAAGCAATGAGGAAGCGGCCGTTTTCGTCGGTCACGGTCTTTGTGCCTGCCTGGATAGGGTTTGTGCCCGACCAGAATTCCACGCTGTTGATTACGAGGATGTCGGCTATCGCTGAAATCTCGTAGACAGGGAGAATCCACAGTCCGAAGAACACGAGTTCGTTGACAAACTTGTTGCCTATCTGGTGGTTCCACGCAAGCACCTTATTGGTGAGTTTGAAACTGCCGATGCACGAAGTGAAAAGCATCGAAGAGGCCAAAACGATGGCGCATACAGGAAGGAATATCTTTCTCATAGTGTAGTCGTTATGATTGTAGATGCAAATCTACGAAATTAATGCAGATTTGTTGATGCGATTTTGTCGAAAAATATGGTTTATAGGTCATTTTTCCGGCTCGGTTGTTTCTTGTGCAAAAAATCGGGGCGGGCTGTTTTTTCTTAGGCTCGGTTGTTGTACCTTTGCAGTGCTTTTGGGGGCTTGTCGCCGCCAGCGTTAACGAAATCGATTATGATGAAACAAATAAAAGACTTCATTGTCCGTCAGAACGTGCATCTGTCGGCGGCTTACAGTTTGCTAAAACTGCAGCCTGCCGATGCTTCGCCCATCGAAGGCGTTAAGCCCGGACAGTTTGTGGAGGTTGAAGTGCCCGACTCCAAGACCACTTTTTTGCGCCGTCCAATCTCGGTCAACTTTGTCGACACCGAAGCCAACGAGTTGTGGCTGTTGGTGCGAGTGGCAGGTGAGGGTACGCGCCATCTTACGCAACTGGCCGAGGGTCGCTCGCTGAATCTTGTTTTGCCTCTTGGCAACGGATTTACCATTCCTGCCGACGCATCGACGAAGGTGCTGCTTGCCGGAGGCGGTGTTGGTGTTGCTCCGATGCTCTATCTTGGCGCGGAGTTGAAGCAACGTGGCTTTGACGTGGCGTTTCTGCTCGCTGCCCGCAGTGCTGGCGACTTGCTTGAACTCCAGGAGTTTGAAAAGTATGGCAAAGTCTACACGTCGACCGACGACGGTTCCCACGGTGAGCGCGGCCTAATCACCCAGAACTCAGCCCTGCAGAAGGCATGGCAGATGATTTATTGCTGCGGACCGATGCCTATGATGAAAGCCATGGCATCCTACGCGATGCGCAACAACATAGAGTGCGAGGTGTCGCTCGAAAACCGTATGGCATGTGGCGTGGGCGCTTGTCTCTGCTGCGTGGAGGACACCGACAAAGGCAACGTGTGTGTTTGCAAGGAAGGACCTGTATTTAATATAAAACGATTGAAATGGACGATTTAAGAGTAAACATTAAAGGATTGTCGCTCAAAAATCCGGTGCTTACGGCTTCCGGCACTTTTGGCTATGGTGAAGAATTTGCCGATTTTGTCGATTTGAATCGTTTGGGAGGCTTCATCGTAAAAGGCACAACCATCAACCACCGCGAGGGTAACCCTTACCCGCGTATGGTAGAAACCCCTTCGGGTATGCTTAATGCCGTTGGACTGCAGAATCATGGCGTGAACTATTTCATCAACAATATCTATCCTCGCATCAAGGACCTCGACACTGAGATTATTGTCAACGTGTCGGGCGCTACGGTCGACGACTATGTGGCTGTGTGTGAACGCCTGATGCCGCTCGACAAAATCCATGCGATAGAGTTGAACATTTCCTGCCCCAACGTCAAACAAGGTGGCATGGCTTTCGGCACATCGTGCGCCGGTGCGTCGCAGGTGGTGCGTGCTGCCCGCGAGGCTTACGGCAAGACGCTGATTGTGAAACTGTCGCCAAACGTAACCGACATTGCCGACATTGCCCGCGCTGTTGAGGCAGAGGGCGCCGACGCTGTGTCGCTGGTCAACACCTTCCTTGGCATGTCGATCGACGTGGAGAAGCGCACCCCGCATTTGTCCACCATCACAGGCGGGCTGTCGGGACCCTGCATCCGTCCGATTGCCGTGCGGATGGTTTGGCAGGTGGCGCGTGCCGTGAAGATTCCTGTGATTGGACTCGGCGGCATTATGAACGGCCGCGACGCGCTGGAGTTTATTCTAGCAGGTGCTACGGCGGTTGAGGTGGGCACAGCCAACTTCGTAGACCCGTCGGTTACGATGAAAATCATTGACTACATAAAAGACTATTGCGACCGTCACCGCGTGTCGTCGATGCGAGAACTCATCGGCGGAATGATGGCATAGGGCTGACTTTAAACCGAATAAAGGCGGGCTGGATTCCTCATCGGAGTCTGGCCCGTCGCCTTTTTTCTTATTTTTTGAAACAACGCCGGCGTTCATTGAAAATTGTTGCAGAAGTGGTTTCTATATGTGTATGTTTGCAGAGTCAAAAGGCTTTAAATATACATCAATAAACTTACCATCTATTAAAAACAACAGCGTATGAAAGGGATGTCAAAAAAGAAGGTTATCCTTCAATCAGCATTATTCTCGGCTGTGGCGGTAGCAGTTGCAGCATGCTCTTCTGACATAGATGAAGACATCAACGGTGGCAACAACAGTGGCAATGGCTCAGGTTCGGAAACCACGTATGCCAGTTCGATTTCCGACCTTACATCGTTCGACATTGCACTCGATGCCACGGCACTCGACGAGAGCGAGACGGTGCCCGACGATGATGAAGACTACATTGAAAACAACACTTTCTCAAATGAAGTCCAAATCGCATTCAATGGCACTACGGCATCGGTGACAGGAGCGGTCGACGGTGTAACGGTAGCAGTCGACGGCGCCGATGTGGTGGTTACTTCTTCAACAAAGAAGGTGTGCTACACCGTCAGCGGCTCGACGACCGACGGATTTCTGAAAATCTACAGTGACAACAAATATGAGTTGAAACTCAATGGTGTGGACATCACCAACCCCGATGGCGCGCCGATTAACTTGCAAAGCAAAAAGCGCGGCTACATTGTCCTTGCCGACGGCACGGAAAACACGATCACCGACGGAACAACATATACCGATGCGACCGACGATGAGGACATGAAAGCCGCTTTCTTCAGCGAAGGCAAGATGCTCTTCTCGGGCACGGGCAAACTCAATGTCTATGGCAATTGCAAAGCGGGCATTCGCAGCGACGACTACATCCTCTTCCGTCCTGGCAACAACGTTTATGTCAAGACCACGGCTGGTAACGGCATCAAGGCCGACGACATCTATATTAGAGGCGGTGTGATCAATGTGGAAACATCGGCTACGGCTGCCAAGGCCATCAGTAGTGACGGCGCCGTGACTATCGACGGCGGACGCACCACGCTACTCACCACTGGTGGCGGTGAACTTGACGAAGACGGCGCCGATGTGAGTGCTTCGGCGGGTATCAAGGCCGACGGCGACTTTGTGATGAACGGTGGCTCGCTGCTATGCAAGAGCACAGGCGCTGGCGGCAAGGGCATCAGCACCGACCTCACGCTCACTATCAACGACGGCACGGTGCGTGTGATTACAACCGGGCAACAGTATGTCTACGGCTCACTCGACACATCGCCAAAAGGCATAAAGAGCGACGGCGCTATGACCATCAACGGCGGCGACATCATGGTGCGCTGCACGGGCGGTGAAGGCTCGGAGGGCATTGAGAGCAAGAGCACGATGGATATTACAGGCGGCACAATACGCGCCTACTGCTACGACGACGCGCTGAATTCGTCGGCGGCAATGACCATCAGCGGCGGCACAATCTTCGCGATGGGCACCAACAACGACGGCATCGACTCCAACTCCACGCTCACCATCAGCGGCGGACTCGTGATTGCCTGCGGCACAACAACGCCTGAGGCTGGATTTGACTGCGACGAGAACACGTTTACTGTGACTGGCGGCACTATCATCGGCATCGGTGGCACCACATCCACGCCAACCGAGAGCGTAACCACCCAGCCTGTGGCAATAATTGGTGGCAGCAGCATCTCGAGCGGCTCATTTATCACAGTAGCCTCCTCCGACGGCACCAACGTGATGGCATTCAAAGTGCCGCGCGATTTCACTCAACAGGGCTATACATTGCTCGTGTCGTCGCCGAAGATGACAAAGGGCAACACCTATACCGTTTCTACAGGCGCATCGGTGACCGGCGGCACGGAATTCTGCGGATATGCGCAGGACGCCACCGTGAGCGGCGGCACATCGCTGGCGAGTCTCACTCTCTCGTCGATAATCACCACCTACAACTATAATGGCGGACAAGGTGGACAAGGTGGTCAGCCTGGCGGCCAAGGCGGACGGCCAGGTGGCTGGTAAGTCTCTGCGAGTTTGACGCCGTGGGAATGCAATAACACAGGTGTGTCAAACGTTATAAGAGTTATAAGATGAGAACTTTAAAATAGATGTAATGTTGCACGGACAAAAACGTTCCGAACTGATTCTTTATCTGGTGCTGTGGGCAATCCTGTACGCAGCGCCAGGTTTTTCGTTGTATGTAAACAAACTCAGTGCCCACACCTCGCAGTTCGATTGGGCAGGCCTGCTGAGCGCGTGGCGGCTGCTCACAATGTTTTTTGCGGCATTTTGCATCCATAATTTCCTTGTGGCTCCGCTGCTCGTCTACCGCAACCGCAGTTGGCTCTACGGCTGTGCCGCGGTTCTGCTGATTGCCAGTTTTGTGACATTCCAGTCCTTCAGCCATCCGCATCACTATGGCGAGAAGCCGCCGATGAAGCCAATGGAGGAAACTATGATGCCTCGCCCAGGCAATCCGCCTGATGAAATAAAGCCTCTGCCACCCAAGCATAGCGACAAGGAACGCATTGACAATCCACACGCTTTCGGTGGCCAGGATTCTGTGGCGCTGATAATAGTGTGCCTGTTGCTTGGGCTGAATGTGGGCGCGAAATATTACTTCAAGTCGGTAGCCGACCGCAAGCGCTTTGAGGCCATAGAACGCAACAGCCTGAACGCTCAACTGTCGTACTTGAAGTATCAAATAAACCCGCATTTCTTCATGAACACGCTCAACAATATCCATGCCCTGGTGCTTATCGACCCCGAAAAGGCCAACTGGATGATTGAAACGTTGTCCAAACTGATGCGCTATGTGCTCTACGACGGCAACCGCTCGTTGGCTCCGCTACAAAAGGAGTTGGCGTTTGTGGAGCACTATGTGGAACTGATGCGCGTGCGCTTCACCGAGAATGTGCGCATCGACATGAAGTTTCCGCCAGTGGTGCCCGATGTGAGTGTGCCTTCGCTGCTCTTTGGCACATTCATCGAGAATGCCTTCAAGCACGGAGTGAGTTACGAGAGCGACTCGTTTATCGAAATCCGCTTTGACACTGATGCCGAAGGCGTGCGGTTCACCTGCCGCAACAGCCGGTTGCCCGAGAAGGCCGATTCGCACGGCGGGGTGGGGCTTGACAATGCCCGCAAGCGCCTGCAACTGATTTATGGCAACGAATATACGCTCGACATCCGTTCCTCGGAAAAGGAATACTGCGTGACGCTAACGTTGCCCGTAAGAAAAGTGAACGATAAAAGTAGATAGGTATGATAAAGTGTGTAGCAATCGACGATGAGCCTCTTGCTCTGAAGCAATTGGCTTATTACCTTGAGAAAGTGCCGTACTTTGAACTCGTGGCGTGCTGCCAGAGCGCGATGGACGCGATGCGGAAGTTGGACGATGTTGAAGCCGATGTGCTGTTTGTCGACATAAATATGCCCGACCTCAATGGACTCGACTTTGTGCGCTCGCTTGCCAATCCGCCGATGATTGTGTTTACCACAGCCTACCAGGAGCATGCCCTTGAAGGCTATAGCGTCAATGCCATCGACTATCTGCTCAAACCCTTTGGCATGAGCGACATACTGCGCGCTGCAGAAAAGGTGAAGCGCGAATACGACCTTGTCCATGCAGCGAGTCTTTCCGCTATCGATGAGTACGATGCGATGTTTATCCGTGCGGACTACAAGGTGATGCGTGTCCTTGTCAAGGACATTGTCTATGTTGAGGGTTATGGCGAATACTTGCGCATCTATCTCGTCGGCCAGCCGAAGCCGCTCGTTGCATATCTGAGGATGAAGGAGATGGAAGAGCGCCTCGCTGGCAAGAATTTTATGCGAATCCACAAGTCATATATCATCAATCTGCATCATCTTGCTGAAATCAACAAAAAGCACGTAATTCTCGACACCAATGCCGAAATCCCAATTGGCGAGAGTTATCAGGAAAATCTGCGACTGTATGTGGCGCAGAAATTTATGGGGAAATAGGCTAACTTTTTTGTGCCGCGTAGCGGTGGTTATTCCCAGTCGTCGGCGTCGTCCTCGTAGTCTTCGTCGAAGTATTCCGAGAGTTCACCTGTGTTCTGGTTGTAGTCGTAGTCCACCATCATGTCGTGGTCAGGATCGCCGTTGTAGGACGAATAATCGTTGTCGTAGTCGCTCATAGTTCGTCAGTTCTTATGTTAATCGAGCAGCGGGATAATTTCCGCGGGTTTGTTGACAATGTGGTTGGCATAGTTTGCGCGCAATTCTTCCACCGAGCGGAATCCCCACGTAACACCTACCGAGTCGACGCACGCACGGCGCGCCGTTTCCATATCCACGCCCGAGTCGCCCACATAGAGCACGTCCTGCTTCTTCGTTTGCGTGGCGCCAAGGATTTCGAACACAATCGAAGGATCCGGCTTCACAGGCACTCCCTCTTTCTGTCCTTCTATGGCGGCAAACTTGATTGTTGGGAACAGGGCGGTTACGATAGCCTTCGCTGCTGCGTCGTATTTGTTGGAAGCCACAGCGATGGCGATGCCCTTGTCCTGCAGGTGTTGCAGCAACTCGAGGATGCCGTCGTAGGGGCGCGTGTAGTCGATGTTGTGCTTGTCGTAATATTCAGTGAAATCTACGCGGATTTTCTTCACCATAGCCTCGTTGCGCTGGTTCTCGGGGAGAGCGCGCTCAATCAGTTTGCTCACACCGTTGCCCACATACATTGGGTAGGCTTCCAGCGGATGCGTTGGGAAACCGTTCTTTTCCAGTGCAACATTGGTGGCGGCTCCAAGGTCCTTGATGGAGTTGATGAGGGTGCCGTCGAGGTCGAAGATTACTAACTGTTTCATTGCTATATATGTTTTTATTCTGTTAGAATGGATAGCCCACCGAGAAGTGGAGGGCATGGTCGCGCTTGAAGTTGGGATGGATCAGCGGCAATCGCTCTTGGTCGACTGCGGGGTTGTAGGCTTTCATTCCCAGGTCGAGGCGCAGCAGGAAGTAGTTGAAGTTTAGGCGCAGACCCACGCCGTAGGAGGCTGCTATTTCGCGGAAGAACGAGTTGAACTTGAACACGCCGTCCGCCTGATCGTCGTATTCTCGTATTGTCCAGACGTTGCCGGCATCGATGAAGGCTGCCATCTCAAACACCCAAAACAGTTTGGCTCGGTATTCCATGTTGAGGTCCAAGCGGATGTCGCCGCACTGCTCCATAAACGATAGCACTGTGTTGGTGCTGTTGAACCGTCCAGGGCCGAGCGAGCGCACCGACCAGCCTCTCACACTATTGGCGCCGCCGCTGTAGAAGCGCTTCTCAAACGGCAGGATGTAGGAGTTGCCGTAGGGCACAGCCACACCTGTACCGATGTGGAACACAAGCGAGTTGCGGCGGTCGAAGGAGTGGTTGTAGGTGTAGTCGAAGTTGGCTTTGACATACTGCGAATATTGTATGCCAAACACACTGTAGCCCTGCGACTCGTCGTCGCGTTGCTGCTTGAAAATCTTGCTGCCAGCATAGAGCAGGTTGCCTGCTGTTTCCACACCGAGACGCAGTGTATAGATGTCGGGCTGATAGACAAATTTGCCTATCGGCGACGATTGGTTCTTCTTGTTGGTGTAGTAGAACGTGTAGCCCATCTTCATGATGAAGTGGTCCTCGTAGGAGTAGCGCAGCAGCGGGTTGTTGGGCGCCAACTGCGAGATGAAGTCGGGGCTGATTTTCGGGAGGTAGACATAGTTGATGTCCAGCAGGTCGAACGTGTGGCTGATGAGGCTTCCGCGCTCGGTCCATTTGTATTTCCATCCGCCACCGGCAATCACGCGCGTGTATTCGGGGCGCTCTTGGTAGGTGAAGGAGGCGGAAAACTCCGTGTTTGCCCTAATTTTCTGTCGGAAACTCTTCTTGAGGAATGGGAATATGAATTTAGGGAATGTGATTCCCACTTCGCCGTTGTATTCCGCGTAGCGCTTGTTGATGAGTCCCTGCACGTTGCCCGAGATACTCTCGTAGTTCACTCCCGTCTTCACCGACAGCACTTCCGACCCGCGGGCGAGGTTGCGGTGCTGATAGGTGGCTGCCACTCCGAAGCCAAGGTCGCCCTCTGAGTTTGTTCCTTCGAGCGAAACGCTGACGCTTTGCGACTTACCCTCGGTGAGGAGGATGTAGGAATCCACCCAGAGGTTGCCGTCGATTTCGCCAATCGACTCGAAGTTGATGTTGATGAATTTCAGTATGCCGAGGCGTCCGAACGCCTGGTAGGTCTTGTCTACGTCGGCAGAGTTGTAGCGCTTGCCTGGAGCGATGTAGCAGTTCTCGTCGATAATCTTCGGGCGCAGATAGCGGTTGTCGCCGTAGAGGATGCGCAGACCCTTGTAGTCTACCACATTGTTGGCGTCATAGTTCGTGAGGTCGTAGCGTCGCTCGGGATTGTAGTCGGTCACCACATAGACGTTGCGCACATAGAACGGCCGGTGGCGGTCGTACTGCTTGATGCGGTTGGGGTAGGGAGGCATCACATTGAGCGTCAAGTCGACGGCTCGGCTACCTGCGGTGGTGTCGGCGGTAAAGGTGATATACTCTTTGTTGAATCCGAAATAGCCCTGCTCGCGAAGACGGTCGGTGATGTTCTGGCGCGCTTGGTCGAGGGCGTTGCGGTCGAAATTGTCGTTCAGGTGGAGAATGAATTTCGACGAGTCGGCAAGAATCAGCGGGCGCAGCGTGTCGTCGGGAATGTTGTAGGCGATGCTGGCGAGATAGTGC
>CAVEIP010000009.1:13623-32323 GCA_963615935.1 [Ruminococcus] lactaris
GTGTAGATGCGGTAGGTGAGTTCGATTTTGCGCGACTTTTCATTCTTAACGGAGTCGATGGTCACCTCTGGCGTCATATAGCCGCGGTTGGACAGCGCCAGCGAGAGTTGGCTTGCCGACATTTCTGCAAGTTGCGGGTCGTAGATCACTGGTGCCTGGCCTATCTTACGCACCCATTTGTTGTACCACTTTGTGCTGTCGCGTCCCGACCAGTTGTACACGTTGAGTTGCATCTTCCATCCGCCCAGAATTTCGTGGTTCTGCACCTGCCGCAGATAGTTGCGCATCTCTTTCTTACTGATTGAGGAATTGTCCTTGATGTCGATATGCACGTCGTTGAGGAGGTACTTGCCCTCGGGCACAAACTTGGTGGTGTGGCACGATGTGAGCACGGCAAGGACAATCGCGAAGATTACTCCGAGACTGCGCCGCACTGCTTTACTGTTGATTCCTGATGCCATACTTTTTCGACAGACTACAAAATTAAGGAAAAATCCACGATAGTAGCGGCTGTCTTGCCAATTATTTCTTTCGGTGTCCTTTAGTGGCGCATAAAAAAGCGGAGCCGCCCTGTTGGGCAGCCCCGCTTATGAAATTTTCAATCCGTGTTTTGTAGTTTATACGTTCTCTGGACGGAGTTTGCGTACAACTTCACCAGTGCGCCACATTTCGCTGTCGTGCAACTCCTTGAGTTCTTTCTCCAAGCCTTCGCGATAGCCTGGCTTGCTGTTGGAGTCGATTGAGCGTTGTGCCTCGTTGCCTGTTGCAACCTCGTTGTAGAGGTCTTCGAATACAGGACGAGAAGCGTCGCGGAATTTCTTCCACCAGTCGAGGGCACCGCGTTGTGCTGTAGTAGAGCAGTTTGCATACATCCAGTCCATACCGTTTTCAGCAATCAGCGGCATCAATGACTGAGTCAACTCCTCGATTGATTCGTTGAACGCCTCAGATGGAGTGTGTCCGTGTGCGCGGAGAGTGTCGTATTGAGCGGCAAAGATACCTTGGATTGCACCCATCAATGTGCCGCGCTCGCCTGTAAGGTCGCTGTATACCTCACGCTTGAAGTCGGTCTCAAACATGTAGCCAGAACCTACGCCGATACCCAATGCGAGGCAACGCTCTTTTGCACGGCCTGTTGCATCCTGGAACACAGCAAAACTTGAGTTGATGCCGCGGCCCTGAACAAACAAGCGGCGCAATGATGTGCCTGAACCCTTAGGCGCTACCATGATAACGTCGACGTCGGCAGGAGGGACGATGCCTGTACGCTCTTTATATGTGATTGCAAAACCATGAGAGAAATAGAGAGCCTTACCTGCTGTGAGGTGCTTTTTCAAGCGAGGCCATACCTCGATTTGTGCAGCGTCCGACAAGAGGTATTCGATGATTGTTGCGCGCTCGGCAGCCTCTTCGATGTCGAAAAGTGTTTCGCCAGGAATCCAGCCGTCGGCAACTGCCTTGTCCCAAGTCTTCGACTCTTTGCGTTGGCCAACGATTACGTTGAAGCCATTGTCGCGCAAGTTAAGTCCTTGTCCAGGACCTTGGATGCCATAGCCGATAACAGCGATAGTCTCGTTTTTCAATACTTCTTTTGCTTTCTCCAATGGAAATTCTTCGCGGGTTACTACGTTTTCTTCAACTCCGCCGAAATTAATCTTTGCCATAATTCTGATATTTTGGGTTAAATATTTTGTTGATTTCTTTGTCTGTACACTATTCGCGAGCGGCATAGACAGGTGCCGTCGTGGACCATTTCAAGTTTGCAGTCGTTGCTACTGTCGTCGACGCCTATTTCAATCGTTTGCCCGTCGTGGCCTTCCTTCATGTAGGAAATCTCAAACCGCGCTATCTCGTTGCGATTGTGGAAATCGGCTGTCCACTGGTCGAGCAGCAATCGGATGTAGCGCAGGCTGTTGACGTGCTGGTTGAAGTCGATGTCGGAGTAGCGGAAGGTGTAGCCGCCTGTACGGGTGCGCTCCACAGACTTGAGGCGACTTTGCTTGTCCATCGGACACTCTTTGTCGCTCACGTAGTCGCGGATGTAGGCAAACTCCGAGATGTCGCAACTCTGGCGTGTCGCCAAGTCGATTACCACCCAGATGGTCCTTGCGTAGCCTATTGCGTTGCCGTCGGCATCGGTTATCTCCACGTTGCGCTCCGAAAAATGCCGATTGAAGTCCTCCACCCATGTGGTGAGCGTGTAGGTTTCGTTGACCTTCGGCCAACGTTTCATCTCGATTGCTACCCTCGACAGCACCCAAGCCTGATTGTCGATTATCAGTCGTGCATAGCCCACTTCCCATGAGTTGGCGTGCTCTGTTGCCACGTCGATAATCCGTTCGGTGAGCAGCCACACTGGCAACTCTTTCTCGCAATTGCATTCGCCCGGTGTGAGTAGCCACGACTTAGAATATGTCTTACTCTTCGTTGCCATCTTCCATCTGCTTGCGTTGCTCTTCCCGCTCAGCGAGATAGAGCGACAGCAATTCTTCGTTGTATTTTGTCACTGCCACACGGCCGCTTCTCACAAATTGAAGGATGCCGTATTTCTTGAGTTCATAGAAAAGTCCTTTGGTCTCTTCTTGGTGGCCAGTCTTTTCGATTACCGTGAAATCCTTGTCAATTTCGAGGATTATCGCGTTGTAGTTGCGGATAATCTGCTCGAGGTCCTTCTCCTCGATGAGTTTGTTGGTCGGCACCTTGTAGAGCGCCACTTCTTGATAAATCAACTCATCGTCAGTGAAGTAGAATGCCTTGATCACATCGTTGCGCTTCTCAGCTTGACGCACAATCTTCTCTGCCATGTCGGCATCGCAGTTGGCGGTGATGATGAATTTGTGGATGCCTGGTATCGACGACGGCGACACCGACAGACTCTCGATGTTCACACTTCTGCGCGTGAAGATGATTGAAATTTGGTTCAGCAGTCCTACGCGGTTTTCGGTGAATACTGTAAATGTATATAATTGTTCCATAAATGGGGGCTCTCGTTAAATGTAATGTTCGGTGGCATTGAGCATGATGTTGTCTACGTTGCTTCCTGCCGGGGTCATCGGAAAGACCATGTTGTAAGGCTTGATGCACACGTTGAGCAGGTAGGCTTCCTTCGAGTCGAGCATCCTTTTGATGGCTGCGTCGAGATCCTCGCGCTCCACCACGTCCTCCGCCTTGATGCCGTATGCCTTGCATAGGGCAACGTAGTCGGGGTTGATCATCGGCGTTTCGCTGTAGTGCTTCTCGTAGAACAGTTCCTGCCATTGGCGCACCATGCCGAGGAAGTTGTTGTTGAGAAGGATAATCTTTACGGGAACTTTATACTCGAGGATTGTGCCGAGTTCCTGGATGGTCATCTGCAAGCCTCCGTCGCCTACAAACAGGCATACCTGACGGTCGGGACGGCCGATTTTGGCGCCGATGGCTGCCGGCAAGCCGAAGCCCATAGTGCCGAGTCCGCCTGAGGTGACGATGCTGTTCGGGCGCTTGAACTTGAAGTAGCGCGCCGAGAGCATTTGGTTTTGACCCACGTCGGTTACGAGCACAGCGTCGTTGTTGGCGGCTTCCGACACGAGGTTTGCCACCTCGCCCATGTTCATCATACCTTCATCTGGTGCAATCTCCGGTTTGATTACTTTCTCATATTCTACAGCCTCCGGGCGCTTGAATGTGTCGAGCCATTCCGCGTGGTCTGCTTCCTTTATCTGCGGCTCCAGTTTGGCAAGGGTGGCTTTCGCGTCGCCGAGCACCGAAACTTCAACCTTGATGTTTTTGTTGAATTCCGAAGGGTCGATGTCGAAATGCACAATCTTTGCCTGTGGGGCATATTTCGAAGTGTCGCCGGTAACGCGGTCGTCGAAGCGCATGCCCACGGCGATAAGCACGTCGCACTGGTTGGTGTTGACGTTAGGGCCGATGTTGCCGTGCATGCCCGCCATGCCTTTGTAGAGCGGATGAGCCGACGGCACTGCCGACAGTCCGAGCAGAGTGCTGACCATAGGGATGTTAGCCTTCTCGGCAATCGCCATGAGTTCCTCCTCTGCACCCGAAATCATCACGCCGTGGCCAGCAATGATGAGCGGACGCTTGGCGTTGTTGATGAGTTCAGCGGCTGCTGTCACTGTCTCGTCGTCGATTTCCGGATAGGGGATGTAACTGCGGATGAAGTCGCATTTGCGGTAATGCCAGTCGAGCATCTGCGTCTGTGCATCTTTGGTGATGTCGAGCACAACAGGACCCGGGCGGCCAGTCGACGCGATGTGGAACGCGCGGGCTATAGCCTCAGGCACATCTTCAGCACGGCGCACTTGGCAACTCCATTTGGTCACTGGCAGGGTGATGCCCACCACGTCGGTCTCTTGAAACGCGTCGGTGCCAAGGCCTTTGTTGCCCACCTGTCCAGTGATCACCACCAGCGGAGTGCTGTCCATCATGGCATCGGTGATGCCAGTGATGATGTTGGTTGCGCCCGGTCCGGAAGTGACAATCGCCACTCCCGTTTTGCCCGTAACTCGCGCATAGCCTTGCGCTGCATGAATTGCTGCCTGCTCGTGGCGCACAAGAATGTGGTGGAGTTCTTTCCTGTACCCGTAGAGCACATCGTAAACTGGAATGATTGCTCCTCCTGGGTAGCCGAACACGGTGTCGATTCCTTCGCTGAGGAATGATTTGATGATGGCCTCTGCTCCTGTTATTTTGTTACCGCTCATATTTGGAATGTCTATATGTTTCAGATCGTTTTAGTCAATTATTCTTACACCGCCCTTGTCGGCTGAAGAAACCATTGCTGCGTAGGCTCTCAAGGCTTTCGACACCTGACGATTGCGGGTGGTTGGTGTCCACGCTGCTTTGCCTCGTGCCTCTTCTTCCTTGCGGCGCGCTTCGAGTTGGCTGTCGGTGAGCGCCACGTTGATGGTGCGGTTAGGAATGTCGATTTCGATGGTGTCGCCGTCACGCACAAGGCCGATGTTGCCTCCGGCTGCCGCCTCTGGCGAGATGTGGCCGATGGAGAGTCCCGATGTGCCGCCCGAGAAGCGTCCGTCGGTAATCAGGGCGCACTCTTTGCCGAGGTGGCGCGACTTGATGTAGGAAGTAGGGTAGAGCATCTCCTGCATGCCCGGACCGCCTTTCGGGCCTTCGTAGGTGATTACCACCACGTCGCCGGCTACCACTTTGCCTCCGAGGATGCCGTCGACTGCCTCTTCCTGCGACTGGAACACCTTTGCTGTTCCCGAGAAGAGGAAGATGCTTTCGTCCACGCCTGCGGTCTTCACCACGCAACCGTCCTGGGCGATGTTGCCCGTGAGCACTGCCAAGCCGCCGTCCTTCACGTAGGCGTGCTCGAAGTCGCGGATGCAACCCTCTGCGCGGTCTGCGTCGAGCGCTTGGTAGGTGGAATTCTGGCTGCCGAGTTGGAGGTTGCGCTTGCCGCAAGGGGCGCTCTTCCAGATTGCTTCGGCTTCAGCACCGAAGTCTTTGCCTTCAAGGGCATATTTCTCTATCTCTTCGCCGAGGGTTATGCCGTCAACACGCTTGCACGAGGTGTCGACAAGGCCTTGCTTGGCGAGAATGTTCATAATCGATGGGATGCCGCCTGCGCGGTTCACGTCCTCAATGTGGTATTTTGAGTTTGGAGCCACCTTGCAGAGCACTGGAGTTTTGCGCGACAGCATGTCGATGTCCTTCATCGTGAAGTCGGCTTCTGCCTCGTGGGCAATGGCGAGCAGGTGGAGCACAGTGTTGGTGCTGCCGCCCATGGCAATGTCGAGCGTCATGGCGTTGAGCATGGCCTGGCGTGTGGCGATTGAACGCGGGAGTACCGACTCGTCGTCATCGTTGTAGTAGGCGTAGCAGTTCTTCACAATCTGTGCTGCCGCTTTGCGGAACAGATCCTTGCGGTTGGCGTGGGTGGCGAGGATGGTGCCGTTGCCTGGAAGCGCAAGTCCGATGGCCTCGTTGAGGCAGTTCATCGAGTTGGCGGTAAACATGCCCGAGCAAGAACCGCAGGTGGGGCATCCGAGTTGCTCGAGGTTAGTCACTGTCTCGTCGTCGACTGTAGTGTCGGCAGAGTCAATCATCACGTCGATGAGGTCGAGCGGACGGTTGCCGAGATGTCCGGCTTCCATTGGTCCGCCGCTCACGAATATAGTAGGGATGTTGAGGCGCATCGATGCCATCAGCATTCCCGGGGTAATCTTGTCGCAGTTGCTGATGCAAACCATTGCATCGGCTTTGTGGGCGTTGACCATATATTCAACGCTGTCGGCGATAAGATCGCGCGACGGAAGCGAGTAGAGCATGCCGTCGTGACCCATGGCTATGCCGTCGTCGATGGCTATGGTGTTGAATTCGGCTGCGAAGCATCCGAGTTTCTCTATTTCTTGTTTTACAAATTGACCTATTTCATGCAGATGTGTGTGACCCGGCACAAATTGAGTGAACGAGTTGACAATAGCGATGACTGGTTTGCCAATTTGCTCTTCTTTCATGCCGTTGGCTCTCCAAAGGGCTCTTGCTCCTGCCATTCGGCGTCCTTCTGTGCATTGTGCACTTCTTAATGGTTTGCTCATAATCGTAACATAAATAAAAAACCTTTCTTCATTTTTATGAGGAAAGGCCGCTGTTCGTTGTTCTCTGATTTAATGTTGATAACAATGCGTTGACTACCGCTCCTCATTTGCTTGGCAAATAATGACGACTGAAGATAGTTCCACTAGTCCCACGACTGAAATGTTATTCTTGTAAATCATTCTTTTTCGTTTTACGCTTGCAAATTTATGGCAAATAAATCAAACCGACAAATATTTTTTACAAAAATGCTCCTTTTTGTGATATTTTGACGCGGATTAATGATCTCTGCTTTAAAATCTACACACTTCTGCTTTGGGTGTGCATAAATTTAAAGAGGATTGAAAGCGGCATGAAATGAAGTGTTAACGATTGTTGGGTGGTGTGGGAAAATTACATGCCCCACGGTGGCGCTACCTTTGCATCGTAAACAAAAAAAGAATGAATCATGGAAGCAAGAAGTTATTATCAGAATACACACGTGGGCAACGACCCGATTTTTGATTTCGCCAACGCCTTGGGCATGCGCCTGGGCTACTGGATTGGTCTGCTGATGTGGTTTGTGAAGGATTATGCACGGGTTTTTGTGCTTGGCACTTTCCGTTGCTTTATGACTGAACGGTGGCTCGAGGCTCATCCCGAGAGCGAAGAGGACAAGAACCGCTGGATGAAATATGCAATGTCGACAGTGGTGGCATTGTTGGCCGTAGGGGGGAATGTTGAAAGTTTATTTGCTGTTATTATGTGATTAATAAAGATGACCTTAATCTGTGCCGTGAGCACAACGCAAAAAAGGCTACCCTCTGTTGTTTGTGGGTAGCCCTTTTTGCAATGTGTTGTTATGAAAGCCTTATTCGTTGCGGAAGATGAATTGCTGGTCGTCGGAGTCGATGAGAATTGACTTGTCTTTGGTCACATTTCCCGAAAGGATGTCCTTCGACAGGCGGTTGAGAATCTCCCTTTGGATTACACGTTTCACAGGACGCGCGCCAAACTCGGGGTCGAAGCCTTCATCGGCAAGCAAATCGAGTGCCTTGTCGGTAATGTTGAGCGTGATGTCGTTCTTGGCGAGCATACGCTTTGCATTGTTCACCTGAAGTCCTACAATCTCCTTGATTTCCTTCTTCGACAGCGGCGTGAACATTATAATCTCGTCGATTCGGTTGAGGAATTCTGGGCGGATGGTGGATTTCAGCATCTCGAGCACCTGGTTTTTGGTCTTGTCGACGGTCTCTGCCTTGTTGGCTTCGGTCATCTTCGAGAAGTTCTCGCGGATGAGTTGCGAACCCATGTTGGACGTCATTATAATAATGGTGTTCTTGAAGTTCACCGTCCGGCCTTTGTTGTCGGTGAGTCGGCCATCGTCGAGCACCTGCAACAGGATGTTGAACACGTCGGGGTGGGCTTTCTCGATTTCATCGAAGAGCACAACTGAGTACGGTTTGCGGCGCACGGCTTCCGTGAGTTGGCCGCCTTCTTCATAGCCTACATATCCGGGAGGAGGACCGATGAGCCGCGACACTGAGTATTTCTCCTGATATTCGCTCATATCAATACGCGTCATCAGGTTCTCATCGTTAAACAGGTAGTCGGCCAATGCCTTTGCCAGTTCGGTCTTGCCTACACCAGTGGTGCCAAGAAAGATGAACGAGCCGATAGGGCGGTTAGGGTCGTTGAGTCCTGCACGCGAGCGGCGCACAGCATCGGCTATCGCCGAGATTGCCTCGTCCTGGCCGATTACTCGGTTGTGGAGTTCCTCCTCGAGGTGGAGCAGTTTCTCCTTCTCGCTGGTCACCATCTTTGCCACAGGGATGCCCGTCCAGCGCGACACGATGTCGGCAATGTCCTCAGCGTCGACCTCTTCCTTGATGAGCGAGCGGTCGCCTTGCATCTCGTGGAGCGACTGTTGCAACTGCTTGTTCTCGTCCTCTTTGCCCTTGATGCGCGAATACCTTATCTCTGCCACCTTGGCATAGTCGCCGTCGCGCTCTGCCTTTTCGGCTTCAAACTTGAGTTGCTCAATGTCGATTTTGTTCTGCTGAATTTGGTTTATCAGGTCCTTTTCGGCTTTCCATTTCGCCATATACTCTTTCTGCTCTTCGCGGAGATCCGACAATTCCTTCTCGATGCCTTTCACCTTGTCCGATTCGCCTTCTTCTCGCTTGATGGCTTCGCGCTCAATCTCGAGTTGCGAAATCTTGCGGATAATCTCATCGAGCGCCTGTGGCACGGAGTCAATCTCGATCCTCAGTTTCGATGCGGCCTCATCGATAAGGTCGATGGCCTTGTCGGGGAGGAAACGGTCAGTGATGTAGCGCTCCGACAGTTGCACGGCGGCGATGATGGCCTCGTCGAGGATACGCACCTTGTGGTGGTTTTCGTAGCGCTCTTTCAGCCCACGCAAGATGGCGATGCTGCTCAACTCGTCAGGCTCGTTGACCATCACCACTTGGAAACGGCGCTCGAGGGCCTTGTCCTTCTCGAAGTATTTCTGGTACTCGTCGAGCGTGGTGGCACCGATGCTGCGGAGGTCGCCACGCGCCAGCGCTGGCTTCAAGATGTTGGCGGCATCCATTGCGCCTTCGCCCTTTCCGGCACCCACAAGGGTGTGGATTTCATCAATGAAGAGGATGATTTCGCCGTTGCTCTTCGTAACCTCGTTCACGATGGCTTTCAGTCGCTCTTCAAACTCGCCTTTGTATTTAGCGCCTGCCACAAGTGCACCCATGTCGAGTGAGTAGAGTTGCTTGGTCTTCAGGTTCTCAGGCACGTCGCCGCGCACAATGCGCTGCGCCAGTCCTTCGGCGATGGCGGTCTTACCCGTACCAGGCTCGCCCACAAGGATAGGGTTGTTTTTCGTGCGTCGGCTCAAAATCTGAAGCACACGGCGGATTTCGTCGTCGCGACCTATCACTGGATCGAGTTTGCCGCTGCGGGCGCGCTCGTTGAGGTTGATTGCATATTTGCTCAGAGCGTTGTAGGAGTCCTCGGCACTTTGGCTGGTGGCTTTCGCGCCCTTGCGCAACTCCTTCACCGCAGCCTCAAGGTCTTGCTCCGTCACGCCAGCATCCTTGAGGATTGTGGCTACTTTAGAGTTTACTTTAAGCAACGCCATCAAGATTGCCTCGATGGCTACATACTCGTCGCCCAGTTTCTTGGCGCAGTCGATGGCTTTAAGAAGCACATCGTTCGACACCCGTGACAAATAAGGCTCTCCGCCGCTCACACGCGGCAGCGATTGCAATGCCTTGTCGAGTTGCATGGTGATGAACTGCTGGTTGACGCCGAGTTTCTGGAAAACGAATTTCACAACCGACTCGCCCTTGTCAATCAGTGCTTTCAGCAAGTGCTCAGGCTCGATAGCCTGGTTGCCGGCTTGCTGGGCGGTCTGCACGGCTTGTTGCACGACCTCCTGCGATTTGATGGTAAAGTTGTCAAAATTCATAGTTGTATATTTATTTGTTTTTTATCTTTGTTTATTGATTTCGACTATAGATTTGCAACACGTATGCCAACCCGATTTCTCTGCCAAAATAGCAGAGCAACAGGACAAATAGGCTGAAATTCGGCAAAAGTTGCGCGCTAGAGGCGAATGGCTGGCGGCTAAAAGAGGCAGAATCCAATGTTTTTGATTAATTTTGTAGTTTGTAATGAAATTGCTCGAAACTTATGGATTTTGAACTTCAAAAAGTGGACCCCAACAGCAATGCCCGCGCAGGACTGATTACTACTGCCCACGGCACTATCGAAACGCCTATCTTCATGCCGGTCGGCACGGTGGGCTCGGTAAAGGCTGTTCACTTCCACGAACTGGAAAACGACATAAAGGCTCAGATTATATTAGGCAACACCTACCATCTCTATCTCCGTCCTGGCATGGAGATTATTGAGAAGGCTGGCGGCTTGCACAAGTTCAACGGCTGGAAACGCCCGATTCTCACCGACAGTGGCGGCTTCCAGGTGTTCTCTCTGTCGGCAAATCGCAAGTTGAAGGAGGAAGGCGCTTATTTCCGCTCCCACATCGACGGCTCGAAGCACCTGTTCACTCCCGAAGGGGTTGTTGACATTCAGCGCTCCATCGGCTCTGACATCATGATGGCTCTCGATGAGTGCCCTCCCGGCGACTCCGACTATCAGTATGCCAAGAAGTCGCTGGCGCTCACGCTCCGCTGGCTGCGCCGCGGTTGGGACCACTACAAGACCACCGAAGGCAAGTATGGCTATAGTCAGGCTTATTTCCCTATTGTCCAAGGATGTGTCTACAAGGACCTTCGCCAGGAGTCGGCAAAGTTTGTCGCCGACCTCGGTGCCGACGGCAATGCTATCGGCGGACTGGCAGTGGGCGAGCCTACGGAGAAGATGTATGAGATGATTGAAATTGTCAACGAGATTCTTCCCACCGACAAACCCCGCTACTTGATGGGTGTGGGCACTCCTGCCAACATCCTTGAAGCCATCGAGCGTGGCGTCGACATGATGGACTGCGTGATGCCTACGCGCAACGGCCGCAACGGCATGCTTTTCACCAAAAACGGCATCATGAACATGCGCAACAAGAAATGGGCTGACGATTTCAACCCGATAGAGATTGACGGCGCTTCGGAAGTGGACCGCATCTATAGCCGCGCCTACCTCCGCCGCCTGTTTGCAAGCCAAGAGATTCTTGCCATGCAGATTGCCTCAATCCACAATCTGGCATTCTATCTATGGCTTGTGGGCGAAGCCCGCAAGCACATCCTTGCTGGCAACTTCAAGGCATGGAAAGACGAAACGGTCGTTAGGGTAATGCAGCGCTTATGAAACGGAAGATAAAGTTGCCGAAACTACAGCCTGCGGGGCTCAACGTGAAGACTCTTGATGCCTATATCATCAAGAAGTTCTTGGGTACGTATGTGTTTGCCATTGTGCTGATTCTTGCCATCATCGTGATGTTTGACATCAACGAGAAACTCGACAGTTTCATGAAGGCTCCTGTCAGCGCCACAATCTTTCAGTACTATCTGAACTACATCCCCTACATGGCAAACCAGTTCAGCCCGCTGTTCACGTTTATTGCCGTGATTTTCTTCACCTCCAAATTGGCGGAGAACTCGGAAATCATTGCAATCCTCTCGAGCGGTGTGAGTTTCCGGCGACTGTTGTTGCCCTACATGGTTTCTGCGCTGGTCATTGCCAGTTTCACTTTTGTGCTCGACTCCTATGTTATTCCGCCAGCCAATGTGAAGCGTATCAACTACCAGAACACTTATGTGAAAAACAAGAGTGTGGACTACGGAGTGAACATCCAGTTGCAGGTAACACCAGGCGAGATTGCCTACATGTCGCGCTTTGAAAACCAGTCGAAAACTGCCTACAATTTCTCGCTTGAGAAGTTTAAGGACAAGAAACTGGTGTCGCGCCTCACGGCTTCTACCGCAGTCTACGATACCCTCTACCGCTGGAACGTGAAGAACTACATGATTCGCGACTTCAAGGGTATGCGCGAGCAAATCAAGCAGGGCGCCGTGCTCGACACAATCATCCCCATCGAGCCGCGCGACTTCCTTATCGCTGAAAACGACCATGAGAAGATGACCACACCCGAACTGAAAGCCTACATTGACCGACAGAAGATGCGAGGTGTGGCAAACATCAAGAGTTTCGAGATTGAGTACGAGCGTCGCTATGCAATGACGGGTGCAGCGTTTATCCTTACGCTTATCGGTATGTCGTTGTCGTCGCGCAAGGTGAAGAGCGGTATGGGCATCAACATCGGCATCGGACTGGTGTTGAGTTTCTCCTACATTCTCTTCTCCACCGTCACCTCCACCTTTGCCGTCTCGGGCTACACGTCGCCCTTCATAGCAATGTGGATTCCAAACATTGTCTACCTCATCATAGGTATTGTGCTCTACTGCAAAGCCTCCACATAGCCGCGCGGTTTTGGTGTGAGAAAGCATAAAAAAAGATGCCTGGAAGGGCATCTTTTTTTGTGGTCTGGTTGTGGATTATGCGTTGGCGGCACGCTTGTTTTCCTCAAGTTGCTCCTTGCTCAGAAGGGCGTTCATGTCCTTGAGAATCTCGTTGATGCCTGCATTGAAGTCCGCATAGAGTTTGCTGTAGCATTTCTTGTAGTAGGCGGTCTTCTCCTTGCGGTAAGTCTTGCGGTCGCCTTTGTAGAACTCCTTGCAAGTCTTGTCGTAGGCAACCGACACGTCGTTGATTTTCTCGGTCAGGAGATCGAACACTTTGTCGATTACGGCGTTGGCTTTAGCCTCGTCGATGCCGTCATAGTAGTTCAGAATGAAGATTGTCTCGCCAGCGATGTTTGCCGACATGTCCTTCATATACTTCTTTAATTGTCTTTTGTTAGCCATAGAGCAATTATTTAAAATTAAAGTTTGTTCAAAACCATTTTGATGAGTTCTTCAATCGAACCCTTGTAGTTTGTGTTGGAGGTGTGCGAAATGCGGCCGGCGATGATTGAGCATACGGTCACAGCCTTGTGGCCCATGAGTTTAGCCAAACCTTGGAGCATTGCGCTCTCCATCTCGAAGTTGGTGAGTCGCTGACCCTTGTATTCAAATCCGCTGAGCATCTTCTCGTAGTCCTTGTCGGCAATTTCCAGGCGGAGTTCACGTCCTTGTGGTCCGTAGAAGCCGTTGGCGGTGATAGTGATGCCGTTCACCATGCCGTCGCAGTAGATGCGGTCGGCGAGTTCGTTGTCTGCGTCAACGATGTACGGGTGGTTCCAGATGGGTTTCCAACCCGATTGGCGGATAAACTCGTCCTCCAACTCGATGTTGCGGTACTTCTCTGAATTCTTGTAGAAATGGAATGCGCCGTCGATGCCGAGAGCCTTGCGCGCAATCACCATCGACCCTACAGGAATGTCCTCCTGGATTGAGCCCGACGTGCCGATTCTCACCATCGACAACTGGCGGAATTGTTTCTTCACTGTGCGTGTCTCGAAGTCGATGTTTGCTAGTGCGTCAAGTTCGTTGACCACGATGTCGATATTGTCGGCGCCGATGCCGTGCGACACACACATTATCGGCTTGCCGTTGTATTCACCCGTGATTGTGTGGAACTCGCGGCTCGACACCTCATGGATTTTCTTGTCGAAGAATGATGCTACCATATCGACTCTGCTTGGGTCGCCAACGAGGATAATGTTGTCGGTGAGCATTTCTGGTTTCACATGGAGGTGAAAAGCGGAGCCGTCAGCATTTATTATCAGTTCTGATGCGGGAATTACTCTTTCCATAGTATTTTATCGTTTTTTTTGTTCTGTTGTAAAGTTAATGATTAAGCGTTGAATCCGGAAACGATTAGTCACAATAATCGTTAACGGCTTAATCTTTCTTGCCTATGAGCATTGTGCGGAACACTTGCAGCGCGGTGCGCTTCAAGTTGTCGTAGGCCACTTCGGGATTCATAGCCTCTGCCAGTGTCATCGGCCCTGAAATCACGGGGAAGACGGAGAGAAAACCGTATTCGTTGAGCATTTCGCTGTCGCTCACGCTGCCCACAAAGGCTATCGTGGGGATGCCGTTCCACGTTGCTTCGCCACACACGCCGTAAGGGGTTTTGCCAAGCAGCGAAAGGCGGTCCATCGAGCCTTCGCCGGTGACGATGAGGTCGGCGTCGACGATGCGGCTCTCGAAGTTCACTGCCTTGAGCATCGCGTAGATGCCTGGGGTGAGGTTTGCGTTGAGCGCTGCCCAAAGTGCGCCGCCGATGCCTCCTGCAGCACCCGTGTAACTCTGTTGCTGCACCGTCTTGCCGTATTTCTTCTTAAACAGCAGTGCCAACGAGTGCATCCCGTCGTCGAGCGCTTCTAGAATCTTTGGCGTGGCACCTTTTTGCGGTCCGAAGAGGTAGGCTGCGCCCTTCGGCCCATAGAATGTGGCGTCGACATCGCTCATCACCGTAAACTTGCAGTTGTCCAACTCCTTCATCTTTCCACTGTCGTCAATCTCATAGATGCGCGAAAGACTTCTGCCGCACGGCTCAAGTTCGTTGCCGCGCTCGTCGAGAAATTTGAATCCGAGGGCAGAAAGGATGCCTGTGCCGCCGTCGTTGGTTGCGCTGCCGCCCACTCCGATGTTGAAGTTGCGGAAACCACGCTTGATGGCTTCGCGGATGATGATGCCGGTGCCTTTCGACGAGGCGTTAAGCGGGTCGAACTCTTCGGGACGGAGCAGGGCTATGCCCGATGCTGTTGCCACGTCGATTACCGCCGTATTGTCGTTGATTACGCCGTAGCGCGCTGTTATTGGCCGTCCCAAAGGGTCTTCGCTCTGCACTTCGTGCCATGTGCCGCCCGTCGATTCCACCATAGCGGTGGCAGTGCCGTCGCCGCCGTCGGCAACGGATACTTTCTCAATTTCACAATCGGGCATGGCCAGCAGGATTCCCTCTTCAATGGCGTTGGCCACTTCCTGCGAGGTAAGCGACCCTTTGAATTTGTCGGATGCAATAACAACTTTCATATAAGCGAGATCAAATCAATATTCGATTTTGTCGGTTTTTTCGCTCCACATCTTGAACGCCTTGATGGCGCCGCTGTTGGGAACGTGCACGCAGGGGATGGAGCGGAGCGACTGTGGACGGTCGAGTTCCTCGTAGATAAACTTGTCGCTGAAGTCGATGGCGTCAGCGTCTTCCTTAGTGTTGCCGTAGTAGATGCGTGCCACGCCCGCCCAATAGAGTGCGCTCAAGCACATTGGGCACGGCTCGCATGAACTATACACATAGCAGCCGTCGAGTTTGAATGTGCCAACCTTGCGGCACGCCGAGCGGATGGCGTTGACTTCGGCATGGGCGGTGGGGTCGTTGTCGATGGTTACGGAGTTTGACTCCATAGCGAGAATTTCACCATCTTTCACGATGACGGCGCCAAATGGCCCGCCTCCGTTCTCCACGCTCTGCTCAGATTTTTCTGCTGCAATTTTCAGAAAATCCAAGTCTTGTTGTGTGATTTCTACATTCATATTTCAAAGTTAATAATTCGTTTTTTATTGTCAAAAAAATTAGGGCGCGAAACTGATTTAGTGTCGCGCCCGTTATCGTTGATTGTCGTTTTCTTAGTCGGTGTAGGTAAACGTGTAGCGCTTTTGGATTACCGGCGACATGTCGTCATACTTATGATAAAGGTCGACCGACAACACCGTCTTCGACGAGTCAAACTGCGGGTTGAAGTTGTAGGTCTCGCGGCCTGTTACGGCCTTGTAGAGTATCGACGGCATCTGCGTGCCGAAATTGCCGGATTCCATTAGAAGCGCATATTTCAGCAGTCCGCGCTCGAGCATCGTCATCTTCACCAGACGGTTCACGTCGATGTTGCAATCCTGGCGGATGGCTGCCTGCGAATTGAACTGGAACGTGGTTTTGCTGGTGCTTGTAATCGTGATGAGGCTCGACTTGGTGTCAGTGCTGTAGCCCCATGTCTGGTCGCCATGCATAACACTTGCCACATATCCGTTGTCGGCATAGCCGATGTAGTAGTCGTTTACGGCAGTGAATCGTCCGGCAGCGTTAACATCCGCGGTTACAACCTCGTCAGGCATGCCGCTCTGCTTGAGAGTGAACGTGCTCTTGTCACTTACGGAACGGTTCACGGCAATGTCGATGTCCACCTCCGTCAACTCGATTTTGTCGAAACTGTGGTAGGTGGCGCCAGTTATGGTGTTGCCGTTGTAGGCAAACGAAATCGATTCCTCATACACTTGATTCATCGACGTGTCGTAACTTGTCATCACAATCTTCGACATCTTGGCCAACGTCGATGGGGTAGGCTGGTCGCCACCCGATTGTCCTGCTTGGCTGAACTGGTATTGCAATGTTTCGCCGTGGCAGGTGATAGTCACGGTTGCCGATCGGTGCTTGTTGGTGAGGTTGGCGTCGATGTGGGCCGTCAGTTTGTAGGTGCCGGCAACGCCTTCCTCTCTGTCGAGGGTAACCCAGCCAGTGCTCGATGTGCCGTAGCCTATGGTTGCATACCAACTGTCGAGCGCCTTGAACTGCGGCAACTCCTGATTGTGGATGTTGCTGTTGATTGCATACTGCTTTTTGTTTTCGCCCTGCAGCCACGATGATGAGTCGTCGTTGCTACATGCCGTGCTGACGAGGGCGATAAGAGCAATTAAGAATGAGAACTTTAATTTCATTGTCCTTTCCTATTTGGAGTTGTTTTCTGCATCTTCTTCAGGGACAGGCGGCGGAGTCACGCTGTCGGCTTCGGTGTTGGCATCTGCCGTCTTGTCAGCCTCGGAGTTGTCGCCTACATTCTCCTCGTTGCTGCCTTCTGCAGCGTTGAGGCTGCGCTGACGCTCTTTCTCCTCGTTGGCCTTGATTATCTCGTCGGCGCGCGATGCCCATTTGCGCTTGCCGAAGATGTGTTCCACATCCTCCGACAGGATCACCTCGCGGGTGAGCAGAAGATCGCGCAACTGGTGGTGGCCGTCTTCATATTCCTTGAGTAACTGTTTCGCTCTCTCGTATTGTTCGGCGAGTATGCGTGCCACCTCGCTGTCAATCAGTCGAGCGCGGTCTTCGCTGTATGGCTTGCCAAACATATAGTCCTGACCTGTTGAGTCGTAGTAACTTACGTTGGGCAGCGACTTGCTCATGCCGTAGTATGCCACAATGGCATAGGCTTGCTTTGAGGCTCTCTCAAGGTCGTTGAGTGCTCCAGTCGACACGCAGCCGAGGAATAGTTCCTCTGCGGCGCGGCCGCCAAGCAGCGAGCAGATTTCATCGAGCATTGCCTGCTCTGGCACAATCTGGCGCTCTTCGGGCAGATACCATGCTGCGCCGAGGGCTTTGCCGCGCGGCACGATGGTTACCTTGATTAGCGGATTGGCGTATTTCAAGTGCCAACTGATTGTGGCGTGACCTGCCTCGTGGGTGGCTATCGATTCACGCTCTTCTTCGGTAGTGATTTTCGAGCGTTTCTCCAAGCCGCCTACAATTCGGTCTACGGCGTTCATGAAGTCTTGCTTTTCTACGAATTCCTTGTTGTGGCGCGCTGCAATAAGGGCTGCTTCGTTGCACACATTGGCGATGTCGGCACCCGAGAAGCCTGGAGTTTGGCGTGAAAGAAGATCCACATCCACATCCTTGGCTATTTTCACGTTGCGCAGATGCACCATGAATATTTCCTTGCGGTCGTTGAGGTCGGGGAGATCTACGTAGATCTGGCGGTCAAAACGTCCGGCGCGGAGCAATGCCTTGTCGAGGATGTCCACGCGGTTGGTCGCTGCAAGCACGATGATACCACTGTTGGTGCCGAAACCGTCCATCTCGGTGAGCAACTGGTTGAGGGTGTTTTCGCGCTCGTCGTTGGAGCCCATATTAGGATTCTTGCCACGGGCACGACCCACGGCGTCAATCTCGTCGATAAAGATGATGCAAGGCGCTTTGTCCTTGGCTTTCTTGAAGAGGTCGCGCACGCGTGACGCGCCTACGCCGACAAACATCTCTACAAAGTCGGAACCCGACAATGAGAAGAACGGCACATTGGCTTCGCCGGCTACGGCCTTTGCCAACAGGGTCTTACCTGTTCCCGGAGGACCTACGAGAAGCGCTCCCTTAGGAATTTTGCCGCCGAGGTTGGTGAACTTCTTTGGATTCTTGAGAAATTCCACAATCTCCTCCACTTCGGTCTTTGCTTCTTGAAGTCCAGCAACGTCCTTGAATGTGACGTTGGTGCCTTTTTCCTTGTCAAACAGTTGGGCTTTGGTCTTGCCGATGCTGAACACACCGCCACCGCCGTCGCCACCGCCTCTCGACATGCGGCGCATCAGGATAAACCAGAACGCAATCAGGAGAATCACTGGTCCGAACGACCAAAGGAAGCCCATCACACTGCTGCTACTGCTGTATTCAAGCGCTCCCGTGTAGTTGGTTGTCTTGATGTACTCCTCAAACACTCCGTGAGGCACTTGCACCGTGATGCGCGCCTTCTTGAGTTCAACCTGTGTAAGTCGCATTTCGCGGAATGTCTGCTGTGCGCAGTCGGGTGTGAGTTCTGCTTGAATCTCGTTGTCACCAGCATAAACCCAGATGTGCTTCACCTTGCCTTTGGCAACATATTCCTTGAAGTCGGGCTGCCAGTTGACAGGCTTCTCCACAGAACTCTTGCTCATATAGTAGA
>CAVEIP010000009.1:32333-34501 GCA_963615935.1 [Ruminococcus] lactaris
GGCATCTACTATATGAGCAAGTAGATGCCTACCAGGACGATGCCGATAACGACATACACCCAAAAGATGCTTAATCTTTGCAGACCTCCTAATTTTTTGTTATTGTTGTTCATTTTCAATTCTTGATATCAGTCGTTAGTCCACATTCGGAATCTCCTTGATCTCGGCGTCGTTCCAGAGTTGCTCAAGGTTGTAGTATTCCCGGTATTCAGGCAGAAACACGTGCACGTAGATTGAACCGTAGTCAATCACAATCCATTGCGAGTTGCGGTAACCGTCGTAGTTAAACGGCTTTACACCGGAGTTGTCCTGCACATATTCACGCACGGAGTCGGCAATGGCTGATACTTGCATTGTCGAACTTCCCTCGCAAATCAAAAAATGCTCTGCCGAGACATATTCCAACCCCGACAAGTCAACGTGGGTTATGTTTTTACCTTTCCGGTCCTGAATTCCTTCAATAATCAGTTTAATTAATTCGTCGTTTGTCATTCTTTATTATTCTAATGTTGCAAAGATAGCGCAATTTGGCGAAATACACTATCTTAAATAATGTTAGAGCAAATAAAGTGCCAAACTTAAAGCCTTGTAGACCAGTATCGCCATTTCGTGGCACATACCGACATTCACATTAAATAACGTTCCATCCTCGCAGATACTGCATCCGTCTCTTCTGAAAACGCAAAACGGGCAGCCAGCGTGTGGTTGCCCGTTTGTGCCTTTGGGTTGGTCTGATTGACTAACCGTATTGGATTGTACCGTCAGCGTTGCGGTACTTGTCAAAGCCTTTTTCGTATTGATCCATAGCGCGGAGGCTCATACCCATGCTTGAGAAGCCGCCATCGTGGTAGAGGTTTTGCATGGTTACCTTGCGGGTCAAGTCGCTGAACATCACTACGCAGTAGTTTGCACACTCGTCGGCTGTTGCGTTGCCGAGTGGCGACATGCGGTTGGCAAAGTCCATAAGCGACTCCATGCCCTTCACGCCGCTGCCGGCTGTGGTCTGGGTAGGCGACTGCGAGATGGTGTTGATTCTCACGTTGTGCTCACGGCCGTAGATGTAGCCGAAACTGCGGGCAATCGACTCAAGGAGAGCCTTGGCGTCGGCCATGTCATTGTAGCCGAACATGGTGCGCTGTGCTGCCATGTAGGTGAGCGCCACGATTGAGCCGTAGTCGTTGATTGCGTTAAGTTTCTTTGCTGTCTGGATCATCTTGTGGAACGAGATGGCAGATATGTCAAGCGTCTTGTCGAGCATGTCGTAGTCAAGGTCGTCGTAGAGGCGTTTCTTGCGCACGTTCGGCGACATGCCGATAGAGTGGAGCACAAAGTCAATCTTTCCGCCGAGCACTTCCATTGATCTCTCGAACACGGTTTTCAAATCATCGCAATTTGTTGCATCGGCTGGAATGATTTCGGCGTTGAGTTTTTTGCCCAATTCCGAAACTTCGCCCATGCGCACTGCCACTGGGGTGTTGGACAGCGTTATCACAGCGCCTTCTTCAACAACTCGCTCGGCAGTTTTCCAAGCGATACTCTGGGAATTCAATGCACCGAAAATGATGCCTCGTTTTCCTTTAAGTAGATTAAAACTCATTCGTTTCTAATTTTTTAAAAATTCTGTTATTTAAACAATCATGTAAATATGCCGCAAAGGTAGGAATTTTTTTGCACACATCAAAAAAATCTGTGCACCAACGGAATAAATCAAAAAGGCGACGCCCTTTTGGGAGCGTCGCCTCTAAGTGGGTATGTGGAATATTCCTAAACTGTTTCGTTCAGGATTTCAAGCATCTTGATGGCAGAGTAAGGGATACGTGTGCCAGGACCGAAGATAGCTGCCACGCCTGCCTTGTAGAGGAAGTCGTAGTCCTGAGCTGGAATCACACCGCCAGCAATCACGATGATGTCCTCGCGGCCGAGTTTCTTCAACTCGTCGATTACCTGTGGTATCAATGTCTTGTGGCCTGCAGCGAGCGACGACACTCCGAGAATGTGCACGTCGTTTTCAACTGCCTGGCGGGCTGCTTCTGCCGGAGTTTGGAACAATGGTCCCATATCGACGTCAAATCCGCAGTCGGCATAGCCGGTTGCCACTACTTTTGCTCCACGGTCGTGTCCGTCCTGACCCATCTTGGCAATCATGATACGTGGCTGACGACCTTCTC
>CAVEIP010000009.1:34511-38124 GCA_963615935.1 [Ruminococcus] lactaris
GATGAATACACGCCTGAAATTGTTCTGATTACTGCTTTATATCGGCCTACAACTTCTTCGCAGGCATCTGAAATCTCGCCGAGCGATGCTCTCACGTGGGCTGCCTTCACTGCAAGGTCGAGGAGGTTGCCTTCCTTGGTGCGTACACATTCTGTGATTGCTGCCAAGGCTTTCTTCACCTCTGCCTCGTCGCGGTGAGCGCGGAGGTCGTTGAGACGCTCAATCTGCTCTTTGCGCACCTCGGTGTTGTCGATTTCGAGGATGTCGATTGGCGCCTCCTTCTCGAGGCGGTACTTGTTCACGCCTACGATGGTCTGCTTGCCTGAGTCGATGCGGGCTTGTGTGCGCGCTGCGGCTTCTTCGATACGGCATTTTGGTGTGCCTGTCTCGATCGCCTTTGCCATGCCGCCGAGGCGCTCAATTTCCTGAATGTGCTCCCAAGCCTTGTGTGCCAACTCGTTGGTCAATGCCTCTACGTAGTAAGAACCTGCCCATGGGTCGATTTCCTTGGTGATGTAGGTCTCTTCCTGAATGTAGATCTGGGTGTTGCGGGCAATGCGTGCAGAGAAGTCGGTTGGCAACGCGATAGCCTCATCGAGGGCGTTGGTGTGGAGCGACTGGGTGTGGCCCAATGCTGCGCCCATTGCCTCGATACATGTACGGCCCACGTTGTTGAATGGGTCTTGCTCGGTGAGCGACCATCCTGAAGTCTGCGAGTGGGTACGCAATGCCAGTGATTTCGGGTTCTTCGGGTTGAATTGCTTTACAATCTTTGCCCAAAGCATACGTGCTGCACGCATCTTTGCAACCTCCATGAAGAAGTTCATGCCGATTGCCCAGAAGAACGACAAGCGAGGGGCGAATGCGTCGATGTCCATGCCTGCGTTAACACCTGCGCGGAGGTATTCAAGACCATCGGCGAGGGTGTAGGCCAATTCAATGTCGGCTGTTGCACCTGCTTCCTGCATGTGGTAGCCTGAGATTGAGATTGAGTTGAACTTAGGCATGTTTTGCGACGTATATTCAAAGATGTCGGCAATAATGCGCATCGAGAATTCCGGTGGATAGATATAGGTGTTGCGCACCATAAACTCCTTGAGAATGTCGTTCTGGATTGTACCGGCCATCTCGTCGAGTTTAGCTCCTTGCTCCAAGCCTGCGTTGATGTAGAATGCCAACACTGGAAGCACGGCACCGTTCATGGTCATTGACACTGACATCTTGTTCAATGGGATGCCGTCAAAAAGCACCTTCATGTCCTCGATAGAGCAGATTGACACACCTGCTTTACCAACGTCGCCCACTACGCGTGGGTGATCGGCGTCGTAGCCGCGGTGGGTTGCCAAGTCGAATGCTACCGACAAACCTTTCTGGCCTGATGCCAGGTTGCGGCGATAGAATGCGTTCGACTCTGCTGCCGTGGAGAATCCGGCGTACTGACGGATGGTCCATGGACGGATGGCGTACATACCGCTGTACGGGCCGCGGAGGAACGGTGGAATACCGGCTACATAATTGAGGTGCTCCAAGCCCTCAAGGTCGGCCTTTGTGTAGATTGGCTTAACCGGTATCAATTCCGGTGTAATCCATTTCTCGCCTTCTGCAATCGGAGCATGCTCAACGTTGAACGCATCCGATTTGATATCTATATTTTTGAAATTTGGTCTCATCTTTGTCCTTCTTCTATTTTAATAATTTAGCGTTGAATTCCTGCAGTGTCTCGAGGACGTTGCTGCGGACATGAACAAAATATTTGATGCCTTGCGCCTTCAAATCCTCTGTGCATGCAGGATTACCTGCCACTACAAATTCGGCACGGCCGTCGAGGAGTTTGAATGCTTCGGGTGCGTATTCTGCATATTCGTCGTCGCTTGAGCAGAGCACCACGATTTCGGCACCCTTTTCCATTGCGGCGTTGATGCCTTCTTCAACGGTCTTGAAGCCGAGGTTGTCGATGATCTGATAGCCGGCGCATGCGAAGAAGTTTGAAGAGAACTGTGCGCGGGCGAGGCGCATTGCCAAGTTGCCAATGGTGAGCATAAACACTTTCGGACGTACCGATGAATGCTCGGTGGCAAGGCGGAGTGCCTCGAAGTCGCTTGCTGCACGGGCGGTAGGAATTTTTGCCACTGCGCCTTCAGCCTCTGCTGCCTGGTGGGCGCAGCCACATCCACAGTCGGTCTTTTCAATCTTGTTGCCTGCCACTTCGGTGAAGTTAGGGAACTGGTTGGTGCCGAGCAGCGACTCTTTGCGGCGTGCCACGTCTTGATGGCGTTTCTTGGATGTTTCCTGCAGTTCTTCTTGGATTTTGCCTTCCTTGAGCGCTGCATAGAAACCTCCGTTGTCCTCGATGGCGAGGAAGTTTTTCCATGCCACGTCGGCTATTGATGCTGTCAGGGTCTCAACGTAGTATGAACCGCCGGCTGGGTCGGTAATCTTGTCGAGGTGACTTTCTTCCTTGAGCAGGAGTTGCTGGTTGCGGGCAATGCGCTCCGAGAATTCGTCTGGAGTCTTGTATTGCGCGTCGAATGGGGTAACGGTGATTGAGTTTACTCCGGCAAGCGCTGCCGACATTGTCTCAGTCTGCGTGCGGAGTAGGTTAACGTGTGCGTCAAACACTGTTTGGTTGAACTTTGTGGTTGTTGCGTGCACGTTCATCTTGCATGCGCAGTCGCATTTAGGACCGTATTGCTTTACGATTTGCGCCCAAAGCATTCGGCCTGCACGGAATTTAGCCAATTCCATGAAATAGTTGGACGTGATGCCCATATTGAATTTGATGCGCTTTGCGGCTTCGTCGACCGAAAGACCTGCATCTGTGAGTTCTGCCATCCACTCGTTACCCCAGGCGAGGGCGTAGCCGAGTTCTTGGGTGATGTATGCGCCGGCGTCGCTGAGTAGTTGGGTGTCGACGGTGAAGACGCGGAGATTTTTGACTGGCGCAACAATTGCTGCCAATTCTTTTGCCATTGCCTTGATGTCGCCGCCAAAGTCAACGCCGTGCTTGAGCAGGCGTACGAACGGGTCAAACTTGATTGAGCCGTTGAATGTATCGGCCTTGCCGTTGGCTACGAGGTAGTCTACGAGCGATTTTGCTGTTGCGGTGGCGCATTTCGGGCACGACTCAAAGTTGATTTCCAACTTGTCAAGGTCGAGGCCGTCGAGCAATGTTGCCATTTCGTTTGCTGCAAGTGCTGATGAGATGTGGAAACCGAAAGCTGTAGCGCCCTTGGTGGTGAGCACCTTTGCCTTTGCATTGGCTTCAGCAACGTCTTCCACGGCGATTTCTTGACGGATGTACCATTCGTTGTCGGTACGTGTGCCGCGGATAAATGGGTATTCACCCGGAAGTGAGTCGGTTGTTTTCAGATTTTCAATGTCTTCTGCACGGTACATTGGCTGCACATTGAATCCTTCGTTTGTCCGCCACACCAACTTCTTGTCGAAGTCAGCGCCCTTGAGGTCGGCGATGACCTTGGCTTTCCATGTCTCAGTGGAAACAGGTTGGAACTGGTCGAACAATTTTTCTCTGTTTTCTGCCATAGTTTTATTTATGAGTTTAGAGTTTAGATAGTGTCTTTACTATTCTATATTGATTTATATTATCTAACCA
>CAVEIP010000010.1:0-35861 GCA_963615935.1 [Ruminococcus] lactaris
ACATCAAGAAGTGGTGCATCGTATTCATCAATGATAATCACCACCTTTTGTCCAGTCTGCTCAAAAGCGCGTTTTGTCAAACCATTCAAACGTTCATTGGAATTTTTTTCATCCTCGTTGCGGCCATATATATCCTCATACTGAGCCAGCTCCAAATTAAGATAGTCATTAAGCTTTTCAGCATCCATATGCTTGGCGCCGCTCATGTCGAAATGCAGTACGGGGTGCTTAACCCAGTCCTTTTCGTAGTCGGCAATGGCAAGTCCGTCAAACAATTCCTTCTTGCCAGCAAAATAGGCATGCAGAGTGGAAGCGAAGAGCGACTTTCCAAACCGTCGTGGGCGGCTCAGAAACACATACTTCATTCCTTTAGTTCGGAAATCGACAATGTATTTTGTCTTGTCGACATACAAGTAATTGCCTTCGCGGATATTCTCGAAGGTTTGTATTCCAACCGGATATTTGTTCACTATTTCTGCCATAGCCGTACCAGCTTTCGTTTCTCTCCGCTAAGTTATGAATAATTTCGCATTACTGCTACTTTGCCTGCGCTAAAAATGGAATCCGATGCGGAGGCCGAGATTGTGCTCGGCGTAGTCGTAGTTGAAATTATACCCATACGCCAAGGCGGCGCTGAGGGCGAAGCCTTTCGATATGGGTATCGAGAAGCCGACGCTCGGACTAAGATAGCAACCCGCGTTGAGCGCATCGACTCCAATACGCATTTCCGCCCAGGGATTGGCGCGCAGTTCGCGCTTTGTGAAATAACTACTAACGGTAGCGTATATTGGCAACATCTCGTTTTCATAGCTGATGCCGCCTCCCACAAACAATAACTTGTTGAACTGCATTCCGTGGGTTGTCGATAGCGAAAAGCCTGTGCCCTAACACGAGATATCAGCGTTTATGCCGAGTGAAATACTTCCCTTGTATCCTCTTGAACGATAGTCGCTTGCTTGCGTATGGCTTGACAGGCAAATGGACAAGAGTAAAATTAATATAATCTTCTTCACGGGGCAGTGGGGTTATTTCGATGTGCCAGTTTTGCGGCCGTATGCGTCGCGATAGGTTGTTGTGCCGTAGTTGTCGGTGCGCGAAGTGCCAGTCTTGCGGCCAGATGCATCGCGATAGGTCGTAGTGCCATAGCGGTCGGTGCGGTCAGTGCCGGTCTTGCGGCCTGCCTCGTCGCGGTAGGTCGTAGTGCCATAGCGGTCGGTGCGCGATGTGCCAGTCTTGCGGCCTGCTTCGTCGCGGTAGGTCGTAGTGCCGTAGCGGTCGGTGCGCGAAGTGCCGGTCTTGCGGCCAGATGCGTCACGATAGGTCGTAGTGCCGTAGCGGTCGGTAGTGGCTGTGCCGGTCTTGCGGCCGTATGCGTCGCGATAAGTTGTGGTGTTGCTTTGCGCCCAGCAGCCCATAGCGGCGAGCGACAGGAGGCATAAAGCCATGATGCGTCGTGTGAGTTTCATAAATTCCATATGTTTGTTTCCAAAGTCAAAGGTATTGCATATCAGCGAGAAATGCAAACTGTGCTCGTTAATAATTGTTTTGCCACCTGCATTTTCAAGGCAAAATGCACGAATTTAGTTAAAATAGTTTCATTTTCGGTAGTGCGTGGTGAAAAATCATTACTTTTGCTAGTGAATCTAATTTAAAGTGTAACGAATGAAAAAGATTTTACTATCATTAGCCGCGTTTGCTCTCTCCCTGACGGCAGGCGCGCAGGTGGTCTATCAGACCGACTTCTCCACGGAGGATGAGTTCAACAAGTGGACCGTGATTGATGCCAATAGCGATGGCACAACATGGAAATTTGACGCAGATGGATCGAATTCCAAGGTCTACTATCCTTATTCATCTGTCAATGCTGCCGACGATTGGTTGATCTCTCCAGAACTCACCGCAGCCAAGACCGGCAAGGTGATGATTAACTACACCGTCTATGGTACAAGTTATGGTGAGAAGATGGAGGTATATACTGGTGCAACCACCACTACTTCCGACATGACTCAACGTGCAAGTTACGACAAGATTCTCGGTCAGCGCACCACCGACTATTTCTTCCTCGACGTGACCGAGGGCGAAACATTCCGCGTGGCGTTCCGCGCAACGAGCCCTGCCGACACTTGGCGCTTCTACATGTGCGAATTCATTGTGAAGCACGTCGACAAGGTTGTTGACTTGTCGGTCGACAACGTGATTTCGCCTGTGTCTGGCACCGGTTTGACTGATGCCGAGACAGTGAAAGTCAACGTGGTGAACAACGGTAGCGATGCTTCGGAGAACTTCAAGGTGGCTTATAAAGTCGAAGGCGGCGAACCTGTTGTCGAAAATGTGGCAGCAACCCTCGCTTCAGGCGAGTCGATGGAGTATACCTTCGCAACAAAGGTCGACCTCTCCACACCGCGCCACAAATACACCATCAAGGCTTATGCCATCGACGACAACGACATCAACAACGGCAACGACACCACAACCGTTGCCGTGCGCCACAGTGCTCCTGTGACTCCGCCTTACAAGATGGGCTTCGAGTCTGGTGAGGACACCGACGACATTGTTTATTACAACCTCAATGAGGATTCAGGCGACTGGGGTGTCTATACTTCAATGTGGATGAACATGGCTCGCACTGGCTATTCGTGCCTTGCCTACAACTACGACAGCAACAACGATGCCAACGACTGGGCAGTTCTTGACCCAATCAAAGTGGAGGCGGGCAGTTATGTGCTTCGCTACTGGTATTCGGGTTCAGATGGCCACACTGAGAAGTTTGGCGTGTACTGGGGTAACGGCAACACGCCCGACGACATGACAAACAGCATCGAGAACAAGGAGGCTACCCAGGGCGCATATCAAGAGTCGTTCAAGATTATTACGTTCGACGAGCCGCAGACCATCTACCTCGGCTTCTACTGCTATAGCGACAAGAATGAGAACTGGCTCACCATCGACGACGTGCAGTTCTACAAGGCATCGAGCGATGCCGTAGACCTTGTGGCAAGCGAAATCAGCAAGCCTTACGACTATGTTCGCACTCCAAACAACAGCAATGTTGACTTTGAGATTCAGAACGTAGGTATCAAGGACGCTGAAGGCAAGGTATTCGTTTATGTAGACGACGCTCAGAAGGCTGAAGTTGCGCTCACAATGAAGGCTGGCGAAATCAAGAACCTCACAGCCAATGGCGTGCTCGACGGACTTGCTGAAGGCACACACACGGTGAAGGTGACCATTGAAAGCGCCGACGACAACGATTCAAGCAACAACTCTGTAGAAAAGACAATCACAGTGCTCGGCACAGCGCAGAAGTTCTACGACTTTGAGGACGGTCAACTTCCTGCCGACTTCACCTACTATGCTCAGGACGGCGGTACAGTCAATGCAAGCGCTGGTGAAGAGTTTAACGAATACGGTTGGGGTATCTTCAACATCGAGAACCACGCAATGCTCGGCGAGCACCTTCTTGCTGGTACAAGTTGGATTGACGGTGTCGACAAGGCAGACCGTTGGGTTGTGCTTCCACGCGTAAACGTGACTGGCGACAACGCATACCTCGTTTGGGATGCAAACTCCTATAATCCATTCCACCTCGAAACTTACCGCGTGAAGATTTCCGACGGTTCAGGCGACCCAGCCGACTACTGGTACTCTACCGAGAAGGAATACAACAACGAGAGTGTAACTCCGAAGACTCGCGGCCTCAGCCTTTCTAAGTACAAAGGCAAGGACATCTACATCGCGTTCAATATTACAACCAAGATTGGTGATGCACTCTGCCTCGACAACATCGGTATCTACGGTGACGTTTGCGATGGTGTGGACAGCATCAACAGCGACAACGGCATTATCTTCGTTGGCGACAACTACATCGGTGCTGCCGATGCCAAGAGCATCTCTGTTGCCGACGCAAGCGGCCGCATCGTGGCAAGTGTTGCAGGCAACACTCTCTACACAACCGACCTCCAGGCTGGTGTCTACGTTGGTGTTGTGAAGTTTGCCAACGGCGCAGTGAAGACTACCAAGTTCTTGAAGAAGTAATCTGAACATCATCGGGCGCATAGCCCGCAGTGACTCAATAGCAGAGCCGGCGTTGCACAATCGCAACGCCGGCTCTTTTTACTTTGACAAGTTAAAATGATATAGCCAGTGAATTTGCGCGCCTCGAAGAGGTGCAATGTCTAAAACCCCAGACTTTAGCCTGGGGAAGAGTCCGATAGTCAAATAATTGCGTGCTGTAAGTACGCTACTGTGCCACAAAAGCCTTCACACCCCTGTAGTGCCGCTTACAGGGCACAAGTCTCTGATTGCCAGCTGCCCCAGGCTGAAGCCTAGGGTTATCAATACGGAGCCTCTACGAGGCTCTCTCCCTCGCTGGTTGGGGGTGATGCTCCTTAGGGTCGTTAGAATGTGAATTTCTCGAGTTTGAGTTTGCCGAGTTTTTCCATGTTGCCCACGTGGAGAGCGAAGTGTGGGGCTGCGGAATGGGCGGCAAGGGCTGCCTCGTCGCGCCAAGTCTCGCAAATCATCAACACGTCTGGACGCGTAGCGCTCTCGAAGGCGTCGTAGGCGATGCAACCTTCGTCGTTGAGCGATTTCTCAACCAGGGTTCTAGCCTCGGCGAGCAGTGCTGCCTTGTTGTCGGCAGACACTTGGATAAATACATTTAGTCGTATCATAATGCTATATGTTTAGGGTATCACTTTAAAACGCTTCCTCGCCTCCTGTCGGCTACAGTAGTTGAAGTGCCACCACTCCGACGGCAGGGGAGTGAAGCCAGCCTCCTTCATCACGCTGCGCAGCAGTCGGCGGTTGTCACGGTCCTGCGCTGTGATGCGTCCCGACGCCACAAGAGTGCCCTCGTTGGTGATGTGGGCGTCTGGACCGAGGTGGTCGACGGGTGTGCCCATCGACAGGGGATTGCCGAGGCTGTCGGCGATGCTGATGTCCACCGCCAAGCCGTAGTTGTGGAGGCCGCCGCCGTGGGCGGGATTGGAGACGTAGCGGTCCTTGTTGGTGCCTTTGACCACGTCCCACATTTGCTGTTGCACCGACATTGGCCGTGCTGCGTCGTAGACGATGAGCCGGTAGCCTGGATGGCGCTGACGAAGAAGTTTTTGCGCCTTTAGGAGGCATTCCATTGCTACGGGGTGCAGATATGCCTCTCGGAGGTCGTTGTAGAGCACACGGCCAACGAAATTGTCGGCGCGGGCGTACATCAAGTCGATGATTATCGACGGGTCGCGCTCGGCAATGTTCTCGTAGCCGAGCGAGTCGAGCAGCAGTGCCGTCTTACTCTTCATTGCCGGTTGTTTTGTTTCCGTGGCATGTTTCTCTGCGACATGCTTCTCCGCCGCTACGGATTCAGCCTTCTGCCTGCCCGTACAGGCAAGCATCAGCGCAAAAGCCAATATCGCAGCGAAATGCTTCAAAGTCATGGGAATTTGTGATTATTTCTTCACGCGGTGAGTGATGCGGAGTACATTCTTGGAATAGTCAATCTCCACCTTGCCCAAGCGGCTGAGCACCGATTGCCCAAGCAGGAGCGGAGCGTTCTGGGTCTTAACTACTGAAGCCTTCACGTTGTCAAGGCTCAGCCCTCCGAAGTTCACGTTGCGGAGGTTGAGCATTGTGCCTTCGATGATGTCGCCGTTGGCTGTCTGGTAGTTCTTTGAACCGACCACATCCTTCGCGCTGAGGTAGTTGTTTTTAAGCATAAACGAAGCCTCGACCGACGACATTGTGATGTCCGACGCGCCGGTGTCGAATACGAAGTGAAGCGGCAGCCCGTTGATGTTGCATTTAACCTTATACACACCGCTGTCCTTGGTCATTGGCACCTCCACCGTCTCATCCTGATAGTCGGCGTCGGTGTCGGCATCCTCGGCATTGAGCGCCTTCACTCGTTCCACCACCTTCTTGAATCCGTCGAGTTGGTGCAGAGAGTTGAGGTCCTCGTCGCCCTCAAGTTTTGCGAGGTTGGCGAATCCCTTGTCCACCGCCTTGTTGAGCATTGCCACAGCTTCCTGCTTGTCGCCGAAGAGCGCATGGTAGCATGCAACATTGTAGAAATCCTGGACGTCGGCCTTCGGAAGAATTTCGGCGATGGTGCGCTTTGCCTCGTCGAAGCGGCCGAGATAGCCGTAGGCATATATGCGGAGATAGCCGTAGGTGTCGAGCGTGTCGGTAGTGATAGCCTTCTCGAAGTAGTCCTTTGCAGTAGCCTTGTCGCCGGCATCCCAGTAGGTGTCGCCGGCAGTAAGGAAGAGCGCTGGCGACTCGTTGAGCGTAAGCGCTGCGGTGATGTCCTCAATTGCGCCGTCGAAGTTCTTTAGATGTCGGCGGGCGGCAGCGCGGCTTTGATAGCCGTCGGGATCGTCTGGCTGGGCGTCGATATATTCGGTGTAAGCCTTCTCGGCATCCGCCCATCGGCAATTGCTGTAGTAGGCTTGAGCCTTGCAGTAGATGCCGCTATAGGAGGTTGAGTCCAACTGCTGGATGCGGTCGGCATAGTCGAGCGCTTTGTTCAGTTGACCCAGGAATGCATAATTGCTCGACAGTCCGTAGGCTGCCGTAAGGCGTGGCTCAATTCGGTAACTCTGCTCCAGATATTTGACCGCCTCACTGTAGTCGGTTTTTCTCATATTCATCACTCCAAGCATAAATGGCCACAGAGCATTGTTAGGCTCCTTTTTCGCCTGGATTTTGAGTTTCGTTTTCAGGGTGACGGCAGCCGAGTCGGCGATGGTGGTAAACAAGTCTTTTGATATGTCATCGTTCTCGTCGAGCGCCAGTGCCGAAATTATGTCGTCGGTGGCATCGTTCCAGCGGCTCATATTCACGTAGGTTGACGCACGGTAGGAATAGCATTCCGAATTGTCGCTATCCAACTTCACGGCGTAGTCGTAGTTGGTCAGCGCCGTCTGATAGTCCTTCTGTTCATCGGCAAGACGGCCGAGGGCGATGAATCCCAGCGAATTACCGGGCTCCACCTCCGTAATCTTTTTTGCATCGGCCAGAGCAAGGTCGTAGCGGCTCTGCTCATAGTAGATTTGATGGCGCAGATTCAGAAAGTCCACGTCCTTCGGATCGAGTTTGATGGCCTCTGAGATGTCGGCAATCGCGTTCTCTTGTTTGCCGAGGTTGTAGTATGCCTGTGCGCGGACATTGTATGCCATGCTGCGGTAAGTATTGTCCTTCTTAGGCAGGTGCTGCAGCGCCTTGTCGCTGTACGACAGTACAGTGCCGTACTCGTCGCTCGCATTGGCGTAGATCATAGCCGCCCATAGGTAGGCATAGCCGTTTTTGTCATCGGCATCGAGTTCAGCGTTGAGTGCATCGATGGCGGTGTCGTAGTCTTGGTTCTGGATAGCCTCGATAGCCTTCAGGATGTTGTAGGTTTCCGACTGCTTCGTGGCTGCCATGAGGCACGGCAGCGTCAGTATTGCTGCAACCAAAAGGATAATTGTGCGTTTCATTTGTGTGGAGGTTTTAAGTATTGAGAAATTTATTCTTCGTATTCGGTCGGGTCGTCGAGACCAGCGTCGCGAAGCGCCTCGATGCGCTCGCGGCAGGTGCCGCACTTGCCGCAGTGCTTGGCTCCGCCCTTGTAGCAGGAGTAGGTCTCTGCGTAGTTCAAACCCAGGCGTCCGCCGTGGCGGGCAATCTCGGTCTTAGAGATGTCGGTGTAGGGCGCCATTACGGTGATGTTGTCGTAGGTGCCGGCACTCATTGCCGACGACATTGCCCGCACGAATGCCGGGCGGCAGTCGGGGTAGATGGCGTGGTCGCCAGCGTGGTTGGCTATCATCACGTGAGCCAGTCCGCGGCTCTCAGCCAGTCCGCATGCCACGGCAAGCATGATGCCGTTGCGGAAAGGCACTACGGTCGACTTCATGTTCTCGTCGTCGTAGTTGCCCTCGGGTATTGCCGTTGCGCCTTCGAGCAGCGAACTCTTGAAATATTTGCCCATAAAGTCGAGCGGAATGATGATGTGCTCGATGCCCAGACGCTTGCAGTGCATGGCTGCAAACTCAATCTCGCGGCGGTTGTGGTTCGACCCATAGTCGAAGGTCACTGCCAGCGCAATGTTGGCGCGAAACTCGTAGAGCATCGTCACCGAATCCATTCCCCCAGAAAGTACTATTACTGAATCTTTGTTGTCCATATATCGTTTAGTCTGTTCAATTGTTGGTCAAGAGAGAGCAAGGAGATTAGCAGTTCTCCGTGAAGTTGGCGAGCAGGCGAGCCTGTCGCATAGCCTCGTGTTCGGCGTCGGCATAGTTGGCAAACGGTAGGATTGAGATGCCGCCGCGGGGCATGAAGATGCCCTTCACCTCAAGGTAGCGAGGATTCATCAGGCGCACAAGGTCCTTCATGATGATGTTTACGCAGTCCTCGTGGAAGTCGCCGTGGTTGCGGAAACTGAAAAGATACAGTTTCAGGCTCTTGCTTTCCACCATATCCTCGCGCGGGATGTAGTTGATGATGATTTTGCCGAAGTCCGGCTGACCCGTTTTCGGGCAGAGACTTGTAAACTCGGGGCAGGTGAGCGACACGAGATATTCGTTTTCTGGATGCTTGTTTTTGAATGTTTCAAGCACCTCTGGTGCATATTGGTCGGAATATTTTGTGCCTTGGCTGCCGAGGAGCGTTACTCCTGCAAGTTCTTCGTTGCTACGTGACATATATAAAAATCTGATTTTCTGTTGATAAAACCACCGCGGGCGCACCCCACGGAATATACGCAAAGATAAGCAAAAACATTCGCTTTTCAAAATCCCCCGCCAATAGCCTTGCAGCCGTTGTCGTATCTATCACTTTTGTGATATTTACTGCTATGATTGGTGCATAATATTCAGTTTAGTGATATTTACAACAGTAAGAATTGTATAAGTGCGAGTTGGAAGTAGTTTTGCTGGCAAAGAGTAAGGAAATTGGATGGAATTTCGTAAATTTGCAACCGATTTGCCGTGCGGCAAGTCAAAATGAATACAATTGCATTATGGAAAAAGCGAAATCAGGACACCCGCGGGGGCTGTATGTACTGTTTATGACTGAGATGTGGGAACGTTTCAGTTACTACGGAATGAGAGCGATGTTTGTGCTCTATATGGTGAAATGCCTTATGATGGACAAGGAGGACGCCTCCCAAATCTACGGCAACTACACTGGACTTGTTTACCTCACTCCGCTGCTCGGCGGATACATTGCCGACCGCTATTGGGGCAACCGCCGCTCCATCCTCCTCGGCTCGCTGATAATGGCTCTCGGACAATTCCTGATGTTTGCCAGCGCATGTGTCTACACCTCGTCGATGGCTCATTGGATTATGTTCACGGGTCTTGGCTTGCTCATCCTGGGAAACGGATTCTTCAAGCCTAACATCTCCACCATGGTAGGCGACCTCTACGAAAAGTCTGATAGCCGCCGCGACTCAGCCTACACTATCTTCTACATGGGCGTGAACGTGGGAGCGATGATTGCGCCGCTCTGGTGCGGATTTGTGAGCAACAACGAAAGCCCGGAGGGCTTCAAGTGGAGTTTCCTCTCGGCTGCGGTGGGCATGCTCATCGGTGGACTGATTTTCTACTTCTTCAAGGACCGCTATCTCCAATCGCCCGACGGTCGCGCCCTCGGCGTGAAGCCTGCGCCTAAGCCAAAGGCTGAGAAGGCGGAAAAGGCAAAGCGCCCAGCGTGGTTCAACGCTGTGATGGCAGTGCTCTGCGTAGCGCTGTTTGCAGCATTCTATCTCGGTGGTAGCGACATCATCGGTGCAGCCATCTATTCGGTGTCGATAACCATACCTGTGATGATTATCACCGACGGCTCGCTCACGGTGATTGAGCGCAAGCGCATCGGTGTGATCTACGCCATCACCTTCTTCGTGATTTTCTTCTGGGCAGCCTACGAGCAGTCGGGCGCCTCACTTACATTCTTTGCCGACGAGCAGACCGACCGCAACGTGCTCGGCTGGGAGATGCCGGCATCCTATTTCCAATCGTTCAACCCGATTTTCATCGTTGTCCTCGTGCCGGTGTTCAACATGATGTGGGATTTCCTTCGCCGCCACGGCAAGGAGCCGGCAGCCACCATGAAGCAGGCCATCGGACTGGCACTGCTCGGCGTAGGCTACCTCGTCATATCGTTTGGCGTAGACAACCTCGACCCGGCAACGAAGGTGAGCATCATGTGGCTCACGAGCCTCTACTTCATGCAGACGCTCGGCGAACTCTGTCTGGAGCCTATCGGACTGTCAATCGTCAACCGCCTGTCGCCGGCGCGCTTCTCGTCGCTACTGATGGGTGTGTGGTGCCTGAGCAGTGCCGCAGCCAACAAACTCGCTGGTGTGCTTAGCGGACTCTATCCTGAGGACGGCAAGGTCACTTCGTTCCTTGGCTACCAGATTGAAGGTTTGAGCGACTTCTTCATGCTCTTCGTGTTTATGAGTTTTGCCGCTGCCATTGTGCTTGCATTGCTGTCGCGACGACTCGAGAAACTGATGTAGCACGGGGCGGCTCTTTGGCACTAAAGAAATTTTCGCTAATTTTGTGATGATAAAATGCTGAATCCGCAATGACAGAGAGCAACGACAACACGCGCTACAACGTGCCGCATCCCGAGATGTGGTCGCTTGCGTTGCGCCTGGGCGACGACAGCATTGACTTCACCATGCTCAACGGCGAAGGCTCGCTGATGGCTGGCTCCGTTGCGCTCGGCGACAGTGAAGGCTACGCAAAGCGCCTTGAGGCAGCGGTCTACGACAACCCGTTCCTTCTTCAGCAGTTTGGCTCCACCACCATTGTGGCGCAGAGCGACCGGTTTCTGCTCCTTCCCGACGAGATGACCCTCGGCGACGAGGCGGAGTGCCAGCGCTACTACGACAGCATCTATGACGATGACCGCAACGTAATTGTCAACCCCATCAAGGAGGCTGGCCTGTCGGTGGCTTTCAGCATGGAGCGTAGCGTGGAGTCGTTTGTGCAGCGCACATTCTTCAATCCGCCTATGCAGCACTGCTTGTCGCCGCTCATCACGTGGTTTAAGCGCACCGACGCTTCGGTGGGCCGCAACCGCATGTATGTGGTGCTCTGCGGCGCAAAGATGTCGATTGTGGTGCTGAAAAGCGGCCGTGTGGCTTTCGCCAACATCTTCCCAGCCGACAGTGCTGACAATGCCTACTACTACATTGTCAACGCTTGGCAGCACTGCGACCTCAGCCAAACCGACGATGCACTGCTCACGGCGGGCATCAGTCCTGTCAAGGAAGCGCTCCTTCCGCGCCTGCACAAGATTGTGGCAAACATCGCTCCGGTGGCTTACCCTTCGGAATTGCTGCGCCTTGGCGAGGACGTGATGCAGGCTCCGTTCGACTTAACAATTCTTCCACTATGCGAATAATCAGAGGCAAATACGGACGTCGCCGTTTCGACGTGCCAAAAAACATCACGGCAAGGCCTACAACCGACTTTGCCCGTGAAAACATCTTCAACGTGCTTGAAAACATGCTCGACTTCGAGGGGCTGCGGGCTCTCGACCTGTTTGCCGGCACCGGTGCTATCAGCATCGAGTTGCTGTCGCGCGGCTGCCATTCGGTCACGGCGGTGGAGAAGAGCAGCATCCAGTACAACTTTATCCGCAAGGTGGCAAAGGAACTTGGCGAGGAGAACCTGAATCTGATTAAGGGCGACGTGTTTAAGTTTGTCGCCGCAGCGAGTCAGCAGTTTGATTTTATCTTTGCCGACCCTCCCTACGACCTTCCGCGCTTCGGCGAGATTCCCGGACTGGTGCTGCAGTCGAAGATGCTTAAGCCAGGTACGGTATTCGTTATCGAGCACTCGCGCGACTACGACTTCTCGGCGATGCCCCATTTTCAGGAGCACCGTGTCTACGGAAGTGTGAATTTCTCTATTTTCGTTATTGAGTAACGCCGTCGGCGGCTACGGCCATCTGCCGTATGCGCTTATAGACGTAGACAAACGCCGGCACAAGGAAGAGGTCGGCGGCAATCCATGCTACGGAGTCGCCAAAGCATACTGCCATATAGCCGAACATCGGCACAAACCACACACTCACCACGGTGCGCGCAATCATCTCCATCACGCCCGACAGCATTGCAAAGTTGGTAAACCCTGCGCCCTGGATGGTGTAGCGGAGCACGCACAGCAGCGCCAGCAGGGGGAAGAAGCATGCCGCCACATGGAGGAACAACGCTGAATTGCGGATGATGGCGGTGTCGCTCTCCGACACAAACAGCAGCGATATCTGCTCTGACCATAGGAGCAACACGGTGCTAACCACCACCACATAAATCATTACCATTGCCATACTCGACTTGACGCCTTGCCATACTCTCTTTGGTAGCCCGGCGCCGTAGTTCTGACCCGTGAACGTTGCCATGGCGATGCCGAGGCTTTCGCACGGACAAATCACAAACATCTTGATGCGCATGGCTGCCGTAAACGCTGCCACGCAGTCGGTGCCGAGGGCGTTGTTGGCGCTTTGGAGCATGATGCTGCCGATGGCGGTGATGGAGAACTGCAGTCCCATTGGCACGCCAATCTTCAACAGTGTGATGGAGTGCTTGCGCGAGAGGCTTCGCTCGTCGGCGTTGCCCATGAGTATGTCAAACTTACGCATCATATAGATGTAGCAGAGACCCGCCGACAGCCCTTGCGAGAACACCGTGGCTATGGCGGCACCGGCAACGCCCCAGCCGAGGGTGACGATGCAGAAAAGGTCGAGCGCTACATTGAGCACTGTGGAGAACAGCAGGAACCAAAACGGGGTCTTGCTGTCGCCGAGGGCGCGGATGATGCTTGAAAGGAGGTTGTAGTAGAACGTGGCCGGCACACCGATAAACGTGATGAGCAGATACCAATATGCGTCTTCGAAAATACCCTCCGGGGTACTCATCCAGCGCAGGATGGCGCCGCACATCAGGCACGTTACGACGGCGATGGCGATGGAGAGCCACGCCGTGAGTTTCAGTCCGCTGTACACGTAGCGGCGCATCGTGCTATAGTCGCGCGCGCCGAATTTCTGCGCCACGGGGATGCCGAAACCGCAGCAACAGCCGTTGCAGAAACCGAGAATAAGGAAAATCACCGAACTGCTTGCGCCAACTGCTGCCAATGGGCCGATGCCCAGAAACTTGCCCACAATGGCGGCATCGATGAGCGAATACGTTTGCTGAAGCACGTTGCCGAGCAGAAGCGGCATCGTGAATTTGAAAATCAGCGGCATCGTGGCGCCGCTGGTCATTTCATTGTATCTTGCCATTACCTACAAACCTTAAAACAGATTGCAAAATTACTCAGATTTCCGCGTTTCCCCAACTTGAAAAATAAAAAAATCCGCACCATCGCGGAGGACGGTGCGGATTCGGATTATGTGTGATGACTGTTACCTTACAATCAGTTTGGCTGTAGTTGTGCTGCCGTTGGTGGCTATGCGCACGAGATACATGCCGGCTTGCATGCCGTCGGTGGCGATTGCCGTTGTGCCGTTGGCTGCCACATGCTTTACAAGTGCTCCGCTGAGGCTGTAGACGCTTACCGCAGCCTTACCTTCGGCAGCCACTGTGAATGCCTCGCCGGCCTTTACTGGGTTAGGGTAGACCTTTGTGCCGCCGAGTGTGACTGTCGACACGCTGCCGTCGCCGTTGCCGTAGACTGCCTCAAAACCTGGCACCTGAATCTCGAAGTCGGTATTTTTTGCCGATGCGCCGAGGTCGAGGCGAAGGGTGTTGACTGTGATAGGATAAACGCCTATGTCGGTAATGTCGATATTTTCAGTGAGGTCGATGTCGAAGGTCGACATGGTGTTTTTAGGCAGTTCTGTGGTGGTGTATGCCCAAGATGAATACACGTTGCCGTAGGCATCGCTGATTGTCGACGACACTTTCTTTACCGTTGCGTCGCCGGGGTTTACTCTCACGCGAAGTTTCTCGGGAAGGCTCCACACCTTGCACGATTTTTCTGCCTGAAGATATGCACCACGCGCTGAGCCATTGCCAGTATAGTTGAACTTCATACCGTTTTCAAAAGCGGTCATAGTGAGGCCTGTGCCGCCAACCATCTTTGTGGTCCATTCGTCTACGTTGGGATCTGTTGCGATGGGCATCACTTCACCCGTAGGAATCTCAACCGACACGAGGGTTGTGCCCACGAATGAGCCTACCGTACCAGTTATCACTGCCTGTCCGTTGGCAACGCCGCGAAGCACACCGTCGCTTTCGCCCACTGTGGCAATACTCGCATCGGCGGATGACCACGACAGGGCTTTTGGGTTGATAGGCATATTCTCCTCGTTGACCACAGCCTGCACCTCGATTGGGTATTCGCGCTTGTTGTCGATGAGGATTTTGTCAAGGCGGATAGCCACATTGTCGCTCTCCTCTACTACAACCGGGATTGTAGCCTCAATGCCGTTGTAGGTGGCTTTGAGTGCGCCGATGCCGGAGCCTGTGCCGTAGAATGTGGTGCCGTCGTTGATGACTTCGCCAATGTTGTTGCCGCAACTGAGCGTTACGCCTTGCACGTCGCTGTCGATGAGCACGCCATACTTGTTGTAGCCGAAGAATTTAGGAGTGTAGATGCCGTATTTCGGGCACTTCATCGACCAGTCCACAAAGCGAAGTTCAGTAACCACGTCGTCGTCGGGCACGTTGGCAACGACAAACATGCCGCTTGCCACGGCGCGCTCGCTACCGTCGCTCGTCTTGTTGCGCACGCCGAGTGCTTGGGTGTAGAGGGTCGATGAGCCGCCGCCGTCAACATTGGCTGCATCGTCGGCGCCAGCGTAGTAGAGCATATCGGCAAGTTCTTTGGTGTGGACGCCAGCGGAGATTGCGCTACGGCCGTCGATCACCATCATCACCATCGACGTCTTGTCGTGGTTGAAGCCGATACCTGTGCGTGGGTGGCGGGCACTTGCATCGCCGCGCTCGTCCTCGGAGTCGAGGGTCACGCCGTCGCGGAGTATCCGTGGATTGGCACATGCCAACTCGCGTGGGAACACTTCTGTTCCGTCGACTGTGGCTTTGACATAGACTGTCACCTCGTCGCCAACCTTCAGGCCGCTGAGCATGCTATTGGCTGTGCCGCGGGCAAGGAGCATGTATTCGTCGCCGCTCATCTCGCGGTCGCCGTTGGTGCTTGACTCACCGCTGATGGTGAACTTCACCGTGCGACCGGCACCGAGATAGTCGCCGTCGGCAATCTTTGCGGGGATTACCACGCACGAGCCGTTGAGGCCTGGCTGACTCGGAGTGCCGTAGTATTTAGGGGTGTAGATGGCTATACCGTTGTCGTAGGCGTCGTTGTTGATGGCTGTGAGCGCAGTAGTTTTAGTGCCTACGGTCACAGTGCCTGAGCGGAACGACACAGCCTCAATTTGTGGTTTGCCGTTGTTGTCGATATACACATTTGGCCACGTTGTGTCGGCATCGCCGCTGCGGTAGATTTCGCCGCCGGCAATCGAGGCGCGCACTGGTGCGCCAACCACGCTCTTGCCGTTGCTTGCCGTGCCGGAGGTGAGGAAGAAGTCGGTGTTCACACCGCAGAAATAGTTCTTCGAGTCGGTCTTGTGGCTCTTAGCCATATTGCTCACCGTTGAGCCGCCTGGCACCTTGTCCTGCGCCACAATGGCCTCAATCGAGGTGTTGGACTCGGTCAGGTCGGTGGTGAGGTAGAACACACGCAGTTGCTGCGACGTGTTGGTCTTGTTGATGAGGTGGAGCGAGGTCTGGGTGGTGCCTGGACCTACCTTTGCGTGAAACAGGGTGTCGACTGAAAATTCGACGCCGCTAAGCGTAACGCTGTTGCCACCGCGCTGTGCCGCCGTCATCGACAGGGTTGCGCCGAAGAGCAATGCGCTTGAAAGAAGTAACTGTTTTTTCATAATATATTGGTTATATGTTGGTCATTACGAACTCCCAAATTTACGCATTTAAATCAACGCTAACCATTTTACTGAATAAAAAAGCAGTAACAAAACGTTAAATTCAGTTAATAACAAGGAGCGAGAGCGCCTCGTCGAGGCTTGCTCGTTCGCTGCACTCGTCTATTTACTCCAGCAATTTCTGGTCGCGGGATTCGGCAAACTTTGCCTTCATCGTTGGGTTGTTGCGAGTTAGTTTCTTGATGGTCAGCGCCTCTGCCTTGTCGTTGGCAAGGCGCAGATTGTTCTCGCTGCCGATGAGTGCGTCTTTGATTTTCTGCAGGTGCTGGATTGACTTGTCAATCTCATCGATGGCGGTCTTAAACTTCTCGCTGGCGATGCGGTAGTTCTTGCCGAACTTCTCCTGGAAGTCGAGCAGTTGGTTCTCGAAGTTGGTCACATCGATTGACTGGCTTTGCGCCACGGCGAGTTGCTGCTTGTATTCCAGACTCTTCTTCGATGTCTGCACGAGCATGGAGATGATGGGCAGGAAGAGTTGCGGGCGGATCACGTACATCTTGTCGAAGCGGTACGACACATCGACGATGCCGCCGTTATACAACTCGCTGTCGGGCTCCAGCAGCGACACCAGCACGGCAAATTCGCATTTCTTCGCCCGCCGGTCGGCGTCGAGTTTGCGGAAGAAATCCTCATTTTTGTGCTTCGTTGCCGTCCCGTCGGCCTCGTTTTTCATCTCAAACATAATTGACACGTATTCAGTGCCGTCTTCCGCAAAGTCGCGGAAGATGAAGTCGCCCTTCGAGCCGCCGGAGGCATCGTTGTCCTTCTCGAAATATGCGTGGGGCAGCATCGAGCGCATCGTTTGGTTGAACTGCGTAGAGCAGTGCTCCTCAAGGGTTTCGCCAATCATCTTGGTCGACAACCGTATTTTCATGTCCTTGTAGTAGTCCACCTGAGCCTGGGCGGCTTGCAACTTCGACTCGTAGTTCTCTTTGAGAGCGTTCTCGTTGAGCGCAGCCGACTGCTTATCGAGTTCGGCTTTGGCCTTCAGCGCGGCAATCTCGGCATCCTTTCTCTGGATGTTGGACTCCGCCTTGCGCTGCTCTTCTATAATTGCAATTTTTAACTTGTCCTCGCTTTTGTCGAGCGACGACTGCAGGCTGGCAATCACTGAGTCCTTCCTCGTCAACTCATTCTGAAACTGCTGCTCAGCCTTGGCGGTGGCAAGTTGCTCCTCCACTTTGTGCCGGTTCTGCAGTTCGGCGATGCGGCGTTTGAGTTCGGCCTCAAACTCCGCATTCTTTACCTGGTTGACAATCGACGCATAGTCGGCCTCGTCGACCGTAAACGCCTTGTGGCAGTTCGGACAAATCAGTTCTTTCATGCCTCAGCCTATTTCTGCTCGGCTACCGGACGGACAGCGAAACCGAAATAGCGGTCGTAACTGCTGCGGTAGTAATAGTTGTCGGTTGTGAAATTGAGGGCATAGGAGTTGCCTTCGGTCGACATACTTATCGACGACGCCCAATAGAAACCGAAGTCACCGTGGGAGTTTGGCTCAGTGCCATAGCGTCCGCCTGAAGCAGGAATGAATATCGAGTTGCCGTTCTTCTTGCTGGTCACCGTGTAACCTCCGATGGTAGAGCCGTCGCTGGCGGTCTTGGTGGTCCACTTCCATGAGCAGTTGCCTGTGTACATCAGTTCCTTGAAATCGTCGTGGGTTGGCATGCGGCATCCGTCGCCCCAAGCCGCGGTGGCTGCGTCGTCGGTTGCTTCGAGGGTGTCAAGTTTGTCGGCTGTGGTGTACTTCGTAAATTCGGCAATCGAACTGCCGAACTTGTAGGTTTCCCACGAGTAGTCGCTCTTAGTTGCTGTTTCGCCCCATGCGTAATAGTCGCCATCGTCGGCTGCCGTCGTTGCGCCGAGGTTGGTGTCGGCCCAAAGCAAGCCGCTTGGGAGTTCGAGGTCGACAAACCAGTGACCATTGATGTATTGCGAATCGTCGACAATCTGCTCCGTTGTCAAATTCACAGAGCAAACATCGCCGTAATAAACGTCGCTCGACACGATTACATAAGCGCGGTAGTAGTACTTTGCGCCCGACATCAAGCCGTCAAGGGTGAAGTCGTACGACTTGAGGTCTTCGCCGAGGTAACGGGTTTCGTCGGATATTGTCGGTTCCGCTTTTTTGTAGGAGAAGCAGACGCCTATTGTTGGCGTTGTTCCTGTGATGGACTTGACGCCGTCGGCAAACGTCACTGTTGCTGTTGCGTTGAATGAGGTTTTGGTCACGTTTGTTGCTTCCGAGCAGGTTGCTTTATAGAGTCCGTCGGAAGAGAATGTGATTGAGTCGACATCCTCCACGTTGCGCACATAGACTGTGCCGTCTTTCCATTCAAAGGTGTTTTGCCGGGCAGTCATTGTTGCGCATGCACCCAACATCATCATGCCGGACAAAAGGATATATAATTTTTTCATATCTTTCTTGATTTTACATTATTGTGCAGCAACTGGGCGGACAGAATAGCCGTAGTTGCGGGTGAAGTCACTTCTGTTGTAATCGCTTTTGAAGAAATTAATATAGTAAGAGTAGCCGGAGTATGCACTTGCTGAACTTGACCAGTAGTTGCCGTTCAAACCATTGTCGTAGAGATATGACTCATAGCGGCTGCCGGCTGCCGGAAGGAATATCGACTTACCGTTCTTCTTGCTGGTAATCAGGAAGCCTGTCACCTTTGTGCCGTCGCTGGCCGTCTTGCTTGTCCATTTGGAAGCGCAGTTAGTGAACAGTTCCTTAAACTCGTCGTTGGATGGCATGCGGCATGGAGCGCCCCAACTTACGGTTGCTGCGTCGTCGGATGCCTCAAGGGTAGTGCGTTTGTCCGAACTGTTGTATTTTGTTATTTCGATTGTCGGATCGCCATACTTGTAGGTAACCCAGTTGTATTCATCCTTGGTTGTTGTTTCGCCCCAAGCATAGTAGTTGCCGTAGTCGGTAGCCGTTGTTGCGCCTACGTTGGTGTCGGCCCAGAGCAGTCCGCTCGGCAAGCCGAGGTCCACAAACAAGTGACCGTTGATTGTGCGCGATTTGTCGGTTCCTTTTTCGCCGCTCGTTGTCACGATGTAGGTATCGCTGTAGTATACGTCGCCTGCATATTCAACATACGCGCGGTAGTAGTACTTTGTGCCTTGAATGAGGTCGTTGATGGCGAACTCGTATGTATCCGGTTCATCGCCAACCCACAGGGTGTCGTCGTCGGTTGTAGGCTGCGAGTTTTCGTAGGAATAGCAGATGCCGGTTGTAGGCCAACTGCCGGAAACGGATTCAATGCCGTCGCCAAAGGCTACCGTTGCAGTGCCCGTAAATGATGATGCAGTCACGTTTGCTGCTTCCGAGCATTCCACTTTGAAGAGGCCTGGAGCGGAAAACGACACTGAGTCGACATCCTCGATGGCGCGTGCGCTGACGTAGCCGTTTTTCCACTCAAAAATGTTTTGCTGGGCGGAAGCCGTTGAGCAGATGCCAAAGAGCGCCGCACCAAACAAGAGGGTAAATATCTTTTTCATATTTATAGATTTCCTAATTGCTTTTATTACTTGACTATCTTGAAATTCACACCGCTTTCGGTGGCTACGATATACACGCCCGACGCCATCTGCGAGAGGTCAATCTGCACCGTGCCGTCGGTGTCGGCTGCCGAAGCCTTTACCACTGCACCGCTGATTGAAACCACACGGATGCGCTCGCCCGAAAGCATGCCGCGCACTGTGAGTAAGCCGTTGGCGCAACTGAACACCGGGTGGCGGTTGGTTGCCTCAATCGTCTGCACGGCATCATTGTCGATGTCGGCAACAAAATAGTAACGCTGCACGTCGGAGAATTGATAACTGGCTTCTGCCTTGTCCGATGCCGAAAGGGTCAACCCTTCTGCCGACATTGTGATTTTTGGTTTGGATGAGAATGCAAAACCTGCCTTTGTGCCGTCCTTAAACAGGAACATCACGCCTGGCGCGGCTGCAACGGCGCTCAGGCTGCATAGTGAGAAGAAAGCAGCGAGCACTACTAGTAGTCTTAGTCTTTTCATAATCATTAGTTTATGTTACCCTGCAACAACCGAGCGAAGCGTCTGCCCACACCTCAGCCATTGCTATGACAAAGATATAACAATTTCTCGCCTCCCCCTATAAAAATCAGCATAAATATGCTTTTTCGTGACAAATCAATTTATTAGTTATGATTAAAACTTTCCACAAAAATGCGTGATTTATTAATCGTACCAAATAAAACGTGCGGAAATGTGTATTTTATTAATCATACCAAATAAAACAGATAAAAGGGCGCGATTTATTAATTACGATTAATAAAACCGCGCTCCAACGGCGAAGAAATGAGCCTGCCTCCACACTTTTTAGTTCGACTTTTTGTGGCGAATTTGCGTAATGGGTTGGAATAGAGGAGAATAATGCGCTCTGTAGGAAGCGCCGTGTTGCTAACCACGGGGTTTAGCCCGTGGCCGAGAGAATAGATAGAGAATTGTGCCCCGTAGCGGGCACCGCCCACGCCAAGGCATAAGTTAGTGTTGGCAGTGTTGGTGTAAGCGCTATTCGTCGAATTCGTCTTTGAGCGAATAGAAGTCTTTGATGAGGTTGGCGCCGAGTGATTCGTCGTCGATGGTCTTTATGTACGGACTTGGAAGGGTATTGAACGCAACCTTCGTTACTCCCACGCCAAGTTTATTAATATCTTCTTCAGAGATTGGAAATGCTACATAGAATCTGTTGGTTGAAGAAGTTATTATAGTACTATTCCCTATAATATGGCCAACGGAGCGTTGCTTTATTTTTTCGTTGTTTGTTCCGTCAAGTTTAATGACCTGCCCGTCGGCCAACTTTAACTTGAGTATGGGTTCGATATTGATGCACTTGTCGGCATCGCCAAAACTGAGAACCATATAGTAAGCATCATCAAATCTGTAGGCACATAGGCTCACCTGGTACCCAATTCTGTAAAGTTTCGGAGCGGAAAAGGCCGATACGGCTGTGAACAGGCAGATGAGTGCTATCAATAGTTTTTCATAATGGCATAATGTTTTGATTTTTGCAAATTTATCAATTTTTGCTGGATTGCAGGAATGCGCAGAACAAAAAAAGGCTACACCGTGGTGGTGTAGCCTTTCATTGGGTCTATACTTTAGGATTAGGATTAAGTGTCTTAGTATACGTCGAGTTTAGGAAGGGCAACGAGTTTGTTGTCGTTCTTCTTGATGAAGTCAAGAATGTCCTGGCGTACGGGAGAGTCCTGAATGTCCTCCTGGATGCGCTTCACGGCGTTGAACAACGAGATGTTGCACTGATACACGTGACGGTATGCCTTTGCGATATCGTCGATGTTCTCCTCAGTGAAGTTGTTCTTGTAGCGCATAATGGTAGCGTTCACGCCGTAGTACACTGCTGGGTTGTGGGCGAGGATTACAAACGGAGGCACATTGCCCGACACGCGGCATCCACCTTTGATGAATGCCCACTTGCCGATGTGGCTCTTCTCAAACACCTTCACGCCAGTGGAGAGGATTGTGCAACTGTCGATTTCCACGTCGCCGGAGATGTCCACACTGTTGCCAATCACGCAGTGGTCGCCAATCACGGAGTCGTGGCCGATGTGCGACTCAGCCAGCACAAACGCGTCGGAGCCAATTTTTGTGCTGCCGCCCTCGTGGATGCTTCGGTTGATGATTGCCATCTCGCGAATCACCGTGTTGTCACCGATTTCGGTAAACGACTTTTCGCCTTTCCAGCGGAAGTCCTGCGGCGCAGCGCTGACGATTGCACCGTTGTAGACCTTCACATTCTTGCCCAGGCGTGCGCCTGCCATGATGCTCGCGTGGGGCATCACTACGCTGCCGTCGCCGATTTCAACATGCTTGTCGACGAATGCGAAAGGATAAATTGTTACGTCGTTGCCCAATTTTGCTTCTGGGTCGACGAATGCCAATGGACTGATCATAGTTTTTTCATTTTACGGTATTAATATTCTATCGTCCGCCGCCGAGAGCCTGGTAGAGGCTGATGGCTGCCTGACGTACTTGTAGTTCACATTGCAATTGCGACATCTGCGCGCTGAGCAACGACTGTTGTGCGGTGAGCACTTCCAGATAGGTGGCGGTGCTGTACTTCATCAAGTCGTTGTTGTATTCCACAGCCTTCGACAATTGGTTTACCTGCTCCTCGAGCATCTCGCTGCGCACTTTGTTTTTGTTGTAACTTACGAGCGCGTCCGACACCTCGGCTCCAGCTGAAAGCACGGTGTACTCAAAGTTGTTGAGCGCCTGTTGCTGCTGCGCCTTCGCTGCCTTGAGGGTAGAGATGTTGCGGCCGCGGTTGAACAACGGTGCGGTGAGTTGTCCAGCGAGTTGGTAGAACCACTGGCCTGGGTTGGAAATCATTGAGCCGAGGAGGTTGGTGAAACCGCCTGTGGCTGAAATGGTGAGGCTTGGGTAGAAGTTGGCGCGTGCCTGGTTGGTAGCGTAGTAGGCCACGGCAAATGCCTGCTCTGATGCTTGCACGTCGGGACGGGCTGCGAGGTAAGCCATAGGCACACCTTGCTCCATGTATTCTGGGAACTTAGGCTCGTAGGACGAGTCAACGACCCATGTCTGTGCCGGGCGGTTGAGCAGCAACGACAGCGAGTTGTTGGCGCTGTGTAGCGACTCCTCTACCTGTGGGATGGTGGCGAGAAGGCTTGCGTAGTTAGCCTTGCTTTGCACCACTGCCACTTCGTTGTAGCGGCCAGCTTCTTTCAAGTCTTGCATCGTTTTGATGCTCTCTTGCCAGATAGCCGATGTTTCGTTGAGAATCTGCAACTCGCGCTGAAGCATTGCGATGGTGTAGTAGCAGTTTGCCACGCCGCTGATAATCTGCGCGCGTGCAGCCTGCTGGTATGCCTCGCTCTGGAGCACTTGTGCCTGAGCACTGCGCTTGGTGTTGAGGAGTTTGCCGAAGATGTCGATTTCCCAACTTGCCGTCGCCGGAATGGTGTACGACCAAGAGTCCTTCGTAATCTTCGAGCCTCCATAACTTGCTGTGCCTCCGTTAGGCGCGAGCGTTACGCTTGGCAGATAACTCAATTTGGCGCCTTGCAGTTGAGCGTTGGCAATCTCAACGTTGAGGCGGGCATTCTCCAGGTTGACGTTGTTTTCGAGGGCAATCTGGATGAGCGCCTGCAGTTGCGGGTCGGTAAACACCTGGTCCCATTTGAGGTTGCCGAGGGCTGTAGAGTCGACGGCCTCCTTCTGTGCTGCAGCCACCTCGCCTGCGATGCCTTCCTCTGGCATCTCGAATTTCTTGTAGATGTGGCAGCTTGCCGTCGTAGTGGCGATTGCCACTACGAGAGCTGCGCTAAGTATTTTACTTTTGTTCATTGATTACAATTTTATTACTTGCGTGAATATTGCTCAATCTGGTCGTCGATTTCAGCGTTGTCAGTGTCTTTCCACTTGATTGGCTGAATCTTCTCCTGAATCTTCTGACATGCCACAAACAATGCCGGCACGATGAGCACCTGGAGAATCATACCAATCAACATACCGCCTACGGCACCCGTACCGAGGGCGCGGTTACCGTTGGCACCTACGCCGTTGGCAAGCATCAATGGCAACAAACCGATGATCATTGCGAAGCCGGTCATTAAGATTGGGCGCAGACGGGCTGCGGCACCTGCGATGGCGGCACCAGTGATGCTCATACCAGTCTTGCGGCGGTCGAGAGCGAACTCAACGATAAGGATGGCGTTTTTCGCCAACAGACCGATAAGCATGATCAACGCAATCTGCAAGTAGATGTTGTTGTTTACATCGAAAATCTTTGCAAACACGAACGAACCCATCAAACCGAGCGGAATTGAGAGAATTACTGACAACGGGAGGATGTAACTTTCGTACTGTGCCGAAAGCAACAGGTAGACGAAGAGCAAGCAGAGACCGAACACAACGGCTGTCGACGATGCCGACGAGTTTTGCTCCTCACGAGTCATACCAGAGAACTCGTAGCCGTAGCCCATTGGGAGAGTTTGCTCGGCAACCTCGCGGATGGCTTGGATGGCGTCACCGTTACTGTAGCCCACGTTAGGCGTACCGCTGACGGAGATTGACGTGAACAGGTTGAAACGCGAGATGATGTCCGGGCCATAGACGCGCTCAAGGGTGATGAAGTTGGTGATAGGCGCCATTTCGTTGCCCACACGCACCTTGATGTTGTTGAGTGTTTCAGGCGATACACGCGACTCTGGGTCGGCTTGCATCATCACACGGTAGAGTTTACCAAAACGGTTGAAGTTTGACACATACATACCGCCGTAGTAGCCTTGCAGGGTAGTGAGCACTGTGCTTGGGCTGATGCCTGCCTGCTTGGTCTTTGCCACGTCGATGTTAACCATATACTGCGGGAACGTTGGGTTGAACGTTGAGTATGCCTGCTGGATTTCAGGACGCTGGTTGAGGGCAGCAATAAACTGCTGGTAAACTTGGAAGAACTTGTTGATGTCGCCGCCAGTCTTATCCTGCAACTGGAGTTCGAAACCACTGGTCACTGAGTAACCGGAAATCATTGGAGGCTGGAACATAAGTACCGTACCGCCCTTGACTGCTTGGCCTACAGCGCCGTAGAGTTGTCCGAGCACGCTTGTTGCGTCCTGGCCCTTGCCACGCTCGCTCCAGTTCTTCAGTTTCACGATAAACGTACCATAGGTGTTACCTTGACCAGCAAGGAAACTATAGCCGAGAATCTCCGTACGGGTATCGATGGCTGGGTTGGCAGCAAGCACTTTGTCGACCTCGGCAAGTGTTGCCTCAGTCTTCTCGAGTGACGTTGCCGGTGGCATGTTGACCATACAGAAGAGCACACCAGTATCCTCGTTAGGCACGAGGGCTGTTGATGTGGTCATCATCATTGCGGCAAGAGCCACGATGCTGGCTGCCACGATGCCGAAGGCTGTAATCTTATGGTTGATGAAGAAACCTGTCCATTTTTTGTAGTGTTTGAGCAGTTTCTCAAAGTTCTTGTTGAATCCATTATGGAAGGCTTTCACAAAGCCTACCTTCTTGCTTTCGCCTTCAGCGGTGTGAGGTTTTAGGAACACAGCGCAGAGGGCTGGCGAAAGGGTCAATGCGTTCAACGCCGACAGACCAATGGAGATGGCCATGGTCAAACCGAACTGGCGATAGAACACACCGGAAGTGCCCGACATGAACGACACTGGGATGAACACAAGCATCATGACGAGAGTGATGGAGATGATGGCACCGCCGATTTCGCGCATGGCATCGATAGACGCTGTACGCGCCGAAGTGTAGCCTTCGTCGAGTTTGGCGTGGACGGCCTCCACCACCACTATGGCGTCGTCGACCACAATCGCAATCGCAAGCACGAGTGCGGAGAGGGTAAGCAAGTTGATGGAGAATCCGATGAGGTAAAGTCCGAAGAATGTACCAATCAATGCCACAGGGATGGCGATTGCCGGGATGATGGTTGAACGCAAGTCCTGAAGGAACACGTAAACCACAAGGAACACGAGGATGAACGCCTCAATCAAGGTCTTGATAACCTCTTCGATTGATGCGTAGAGGAACTCGTTGGTGTTCATTGACACGTTGAACTTCAAGCCTGCTGGAAGGTCCTTCGATGCTTCGTCGATCTTCTGCTGTACGTTGTTGATAACCTCTGTTGCGTTGGAGCCTGCAGTCTGGAAGATCATTGCCGATGCTGAGTGGTGGCCGTTGGTCTTACCCTTGAAGCCGTAACTTACGCGGCCAAGTTCCATCGATGCCACATCCTTGAGATAGAGCACGTTGCCGTTTTTGTCGGCACGGATGATAATCTTGTCAAACTCCTCTGGAGTGATAAGACGACCTTTGTAGCGCATCACGTACTGGAACGCCTGGTTGCCCTGCTCGCCAAACTGACCCGGAGCGGCCTCGATGTTCTGCTCGGAGAGCGCTGCCGAGATGTCGGACGGCATAAGGTTGTGCTGTGCCATTGCGTCAGGCTTGAGCCATATACGCATAGAGTAGTCGGCACCCATCACCATGGCATCACCCACACCATTCACACGTTGGATAGGCGGGATGACGTTGATCTTCATGTAGTTTTCGATAAATGCCTGGTCGAATTTGTCTTCCGGGGCGTAGAGTGAGAACACGAGAAGCATTGATGTTTGGCGCTTTTGTGTGATGACACCCACCTTGGTTACTTCGGCTGGCAACTGGCTCTGTGCCTTTGCCACACGGTTCTGCACGTCGACGGCAGCCATGTCAGGGTCGAAGCCCTGCTCGAAGTATACGTTGATTGTCGCGCTACCAGAGTTGGTGGCAGTCGACTGGATATAGGTCATACCCTCTGCACCGTTGATTTGCTCCTCGATAGGGGCGATGACGGAGTTAAGCACCGTCTTTGCATCGGCACCCGTGTAGGTGGTCGACACCTGGATTGTTGGCGGCGCAATGTCCGGGTATTGCGTAATTGGCAACCACAACATTCCGATGAAACCCAAAATCACAATGAAGATGGATATCACGGTCGAGAGCACCGGCCGGTTGATAAATGTATCTAGTTTCATTATTCTATTGTTCTTTTATTCTTTGTCGTTTCTGGTTACTTCTGCTGTGCAGCCGCTTGGCTGAGATCCTTGCCTGTCATGTCGACTGGTGTGATCTGTACGCCGTCGCGCACGCTTACGCCCACGCCTTGTACCACTACATGGTCGCCTTCGTTAAGACCGCCGGTAACAACGTAGTTCTGTCCGTCGTTGTTGGCGAGCACTTCGATTGGGCGCGCTGTAACCTTGCCCGACTTGTCGACTACGTAGGCAAACTTCTTGTCCTGCATCTCAGATGTCGCTGTCTGCGGGATGAGGATCACGTTGTCGTAGTGTGCTGGGATCACGATTGAGCCGGTTGAACCGCTGCGGAGCATGCCGTTCTGATTCTTGAATACTACGCGCACGGATGCCGAACCGGTTGTGTTGTCGAGCAAACCTGTCATTGTGGAGAATTTGCCTGTTTCTGCATAGTAACTGCCGTCGGAGAGTTTCAACTTCGCTGCTGGAAGTGCCGCAAGGGCTTTAGCGAGCGATGTTGTGCCGTTGTTGGTCATCTCGAGCACTTGCTTCTCGTTGAACGAGATGTAGGCGTAAACTTCCGAGATGTCGGAAATTGTTGTGAGTGCTTGTTGCGACGATGGACTTGCGAGCGAGCCTTCGCGGTTAGGAATTGCTCCTACATAGCCTGCCGATGGGGCTTTGACCACGGTGTACGACAAACTCTTCTGTGCGTTGACCAAGGCTGCCTTTGCCTGTGCAAGCGATGCCTTTGCCGAAGCGAGGTCGTTTTGAGCCAATTGGTTCTCGTACTCGCTGATCACGTTCTTTTCGTAGAGTTTCTTCTTGTTGTTGGCAGTAATCTGTGCGCTGTTCACGCTTTCCTGCGCCGCTGCAACGGTTGCTTTAGCCTGGTTTACCGCTGCTTCATACTGTACTTGGTCGATGACAAACAATGTTTGTCCTGCCGATACCTGTTGACCTTCGTCAACACATACCTGAGTGATGAAACCCGAAACCTGTGGGCGGATTTCAACGTCTTTCTTACCTTTAATAGTAGCAGGGTAGACGCTTTCCAAGTCGGCGCTTGTCTTCGACACTGTGATGAAACCAATCCTAGGCGCAGCCTGTTGTTGCTGAGCCTGTCCCTGGTCTTTCTTTCCGCACGATGTCATGCAGACACCCAAAACCAATCCTAACAATGCTGTGCGCTTTGTTAGTCCAATAACTGTTTTAATTTTCATACCTATAGATTGAATATTTCTATTTTACAACTGTTTATATAATCGTTTGTGCTTTTCACGGTGCAAAATTACCAACTAAAAAAGCGAAAATATATGATAAATGTCATAAATTCAACAAAGTCTGGCACAAAATATGTTAAACAACATAATTTATAGGCAAAGAGTGGTCGATTTCTCTACATTTGTGTCCTTTGAAATGCGACTAATGGTTAATAAGACCACTATTTACGACATCCGAGACTGCTGACTGTTGGCATTTTCTTATGGTTTTGGTTGAAATGTTTTTCCATTTGTGGCGCAAATGCTAATTTTGGAGCACGAAAGAACGAATTTCAATTTTTGGCTCTCAGAGAATAATGGATAATATGATATTGGATGATCCTGATTTCGGAGAAATCTTCATCCGCAAAAACGCCAGGGCGCGCAACATTACCATGCGCCCAAAGGCCGATGGACTGCATGTGACGGTGCCTGAGTTTGCCAAACTATCAACGGTGCTCGATGCCATCGACCATCATCGCGATAAAATGGCGGAAACCTACCGCCAGTTGCGGCCGACTCCCATCGACACGAATTTTGTGGTCGAAGCGCCTTTGTTTAAACTGAAGGTGATAACATGGGACAATCCCCGCATGATGTGCCAGACGATTGATGGTTGGTTTATGCTATATTGTCCGATGGACACCGATTTCGCTGACCGCCAGACACAGGTGATGTTGAGGAATGTGGTTGAGATGCTGCTGAAGAGAGCGGCGAAAGAGAGGTTGCCGCTTCTGCTCGCAACTCTTGCCTCTCGTGAAAGTATCCTCTACAAGAACTACACCATCACGGCAGCACGCACGCGATGGGGTAGTTGCTCGGCAGCGGGCAGCATCAGTTTGTCGTGCTATCTTTTGTTGCTGCCAACCGATTTGATTGAATATGTGATTCTCCACGAACTCGCCCACATCCGCGAGTTGAACCACAGCGAAAAGTTTTGGGCGCTGCTCGACAAAATGACCGACGGCAAGGCTCTCCAACTTCGCCAAAGACTTAATGACTACAAGTTGCCGCTGTAAATCAGCGAAGTAACCGGCTTGGGTACATAAAAATTTGAGAAATTGAATAAAAAAGTTGCCAAAAATTTGCGGGAATAAAAAAATGGCATTACCTTTGCACTCGCAATCAGGAAACTGATGGCAATATCGGAGATTCGCTAGCTCAGCTGGTAGAGCACATCCCTTTTAAGGATGGGGTCCTGGGTTCGAGCCCCAGGCGGATCACCCAAAAGCCGCAAACCCAAGGTTTGTGGCTTTTTTCATATCCGCCCGTCGCAGCTATCGGCGAAATGCCGAAATATTAGTGTGCTGCATAATTATTTCGGATTGTACGATAAATAGATGTGAAACTATTATCTTTGCAAGGAAACCAAATTCTATTTGTCAAAATCTCTAAGTGAACAGCAAATGAAAAACGAGCAACAGAACCAAGCGCTATTTGTTTCCTTCTGCATAGAGCAATACGCCAAGGCGAAGAAACTGGCTACCGATGCTGTGGCGAGTCTGTTTGAGCAATATGGCATAACCGAGCATTTCTGCGAATTTTATGACGTGTTGCACACGCAGGGCAATCAGTGGCTGATAGAAGAAATAGACAAAATGATTAACAATAGGAAGAAATGAGCAGGGGGTATCATGGTGGCGTTGAAGAAGTTAGGTGTCCAGAAATACGCCAGTCAAACCATTCTCTCGATTATGGCTCTGGTTTCTATGCAACCACTTTCTATGCACAAGCCCATAGATGGGTGGAGCGCCGTATGAAGGATAAAGGAGCGAAGGTTAGTTACGTAAATGTTTATGAACTGGATGACTCAGCGATAGAGCGACTGAATATGCTCGCTTTTGAGAAGCCAAACGAAGAATGGGTGAACTTTGTGATGAAGAACCGCACCGAAAGGGGATTCACCCACGATTACGATATCGTATACGGCCAGGTGGCAGACGACAGTGTATACACGCAGTTCACACTCTATGAAGGAGGCATCATTAGTATGCCGACCCTCATACAGGAACTGAAAACCTATAAGTTGGTTGATCAGTATCTTTTTCATACGGATAGGGCATTGAATGCCATCCGTTTTGTCGAGTCAAAAAGAATAGAATTATGAACACGAAGATAACCCAAGACAATCTGTATCTGTTATTGCCTTGCAAAATAGGCTGGCTTGCATCGTGGTTGTCGGAAGACAGGGGCATAAGTATTCCAGAAGCCATCAACCGCATTTATCATTCGCAACTTTATAAAAAATTGGCGACGGAAAGCACCAAGTATTGGCATCTTGGTCCGGTAGACTTGTACAACGAACTGAGCACGGAACTTTAAGCAATAGGCCAAGCGGAGACTCCCGCTTGGCTTATTGCTTATAGCCTTTCTCTTTAGCCTTTATTTCTTCTTTACGCGTTTGGAGGGTTTGATGGCGTTGACGGGGCACACGTGGAGGCAGAGCAGACAACCTACGCATTTCGCTCCGTTGATGTGTGGCTTGCGGTCGGCGTCGAGGGTTATGGCTTGATGGCCACCATCGCTACAGGAGATGTGGCATCTGCCGCAGCCTATGCACGCAGCCTTGTCCAGTTGCGGAAACACTACGGTGTCGCGGTCCATCTGCGACGGGAGTACGAAGTTTTTCAGTTCTTCGCCTACGATGCTGTCGAGGTTTTTGAGTCCGCGGCTCTCCAAATAGGTTTGCATACCCTCGATGAGGTCGTCGATGATGCGGAATCCGTACTGCATCACCGAGGTGCACACCTGCAGGTTGGTGCAGCCAAGTTGCAGAAACTCCAGTGCGTCCTTCCACGTTTCGATGCCACCGATGCCGCTCAGCGGTGTATACTCGAGGATTGGGTTCTTTGCCATCTCGAGGATGTAGCGCAAGGCGATAGGCTTGACCGCGCGGCCGGAGTAGCCCGAGATGGTGCGTTGGTGCGACACCATCGACGAGTCGCTCATCGTGACACTCTTAATGGTGTTGATGGCAGAGATTGCATCGGCGTTGGCGAGCGCTGCCGCCACTGCTGGGGCGTTGATTTGTGTGATGTTTGGCGTCATCTTGGCGATGACAGGAATGTCGACGCGGCGCTTTACGTAGGAGGTGTAGTACATCACCAGTTCGGTGTTCTGGCCCACGTCGCTACCCATTCCCTCAAGTCCCATCTGCGGGCATGAGAAGTTCAGTTCTACGGCATCGACACCAGCATCCTCAGCCATGTGGGCAAGGGTGGCCCAGTCCTTGAGCGTCTGTCCCATGATGCTTGCTATGACAATTTTGTTTGGATAGTCCTTTTTCAGGCGGTGAAGTATGTCGAAGTCCACCTCTGCAGGGTTTTCGCTGAGTTGCTCCATGTTGCGGAAGCCATAGAACTTGCCCATGTCTCCGTTTTCGCCCACAGAGTCGAAACGTGGCGACACCTCGCGGATTTCCTCCAGACAGATGGTCTTATAATAGACGCCTGCCCAACCCATGTCGAATGCCCGTGCCACCATCTCGTAGTTGGTGCAGATTGCCGACGAGGCGAGGAAAAACGGATTCTCGCATTTCAGGCCGCAGAATTCGATACCCAGGTTAGGTTTCTGTTGCGCAGGTTCCTTTACGGGCGCAGCGAGGCATTCTGCTATTTCGCGGATGCGGATAGGACGGTCGTAGTGGATGCATGCCGCTTCGGCGGCAGTGAAGTCGGCGGCAGTGCAGTCGGCAATCCATTTGCGCGCATTTGCATCGTTGTCGAAACGGATGGCGCGGAGCATGCGTGCAGGGTCGCCGTTGCTGCAGGCAGCGCTGCATGGAGCGTTTTCGCAAAGGAGGCAGCGAGCAGCCTCTTCTTTGTAGTGGGTAGGATTCATAATGTCAAAATGTTAGGTTTGTGGTTGCGTAATCATAGTTTGGCAATGCCGAAAGTATGTAGTGGCTTGCTGGGTGTAAATGTAAGAATTATTTGTTTATCACTCCGCATCTGGCGGGTGATTTTTGCAAAAAGGGCAAAAAAGTAGTGGTGCCGTACATTCACATGCACGACACCACAGATTTCTATAAAAATGGGGAATGTAGATAACCGATGAATTCAGGGGAAGGAATTCACGGCTCGGTTATCATTTCGTTTGAATTACCAGGAAGTTTGATTTTTCCCAGAACTTGCTGGCATTCTTTATCTTGACTACGGCTGTGCCGTTTTCGGTCTCGATGCTGTAAGAATCAGCAGGATGTGACGTCATCAGTTTTGCTGATTTTGCATAGGTCTTCACCTCGCTGAGGCTGCGTTTGTCGGCCTTTGTGAAGTAAGAGTGGTCGAAGTCGCCTTCCATTGTCTTGGTCTTGCCCAAGAATTTCTTTTCGAGGATTTTGTGCTCCTTCAACTCCTTGTTTGTTCCGCAAACGTAATAGCAAGTGTTGAGTTCGTCGGTAGCCTTGTCGGCACGCTGAGTTTCGGCGTTGCGCTCTTCGGTTACGTTCGATACCTGAGTGTTGAGGTTTTCAACGTTCTGGTTGAGGTCGGAAATCTTCACATTCGCATCGGCGAGTGCATTCTCAAGTTGTTCGATTTTCTGAGCCTGTTCCTCGATGAGTTGCTTCTGCGACTCGATGGTTTTCTGCAGTTTTGAAGTATATGCGTTCGACGATTTTAGTTTCTTCTCCAGTTCCTCGAGAGCCTGTTTGCGTGCGTCGAGTTCCTGACGGAGAGCCGCGATGTTGGCGATGATTTCCTGACGCTTGTCGGGAGTGTCCTTGAAGTCGCCGCTCACGAGGATGTTCTCCATACGGTTAACCTCGATGAGGTTTTGGCTGATGTCGCCGATAAGGTTCATCAGGCTGTCGCGTTGACCCTCTACACTTGAAATGTCGGTTTGGTCAACGTTTGTTGAATCGTCCTTCGATTCTGTTTTGCCGTTGCAGGCCACCATAACGCCTGCCAGGGCAAGTGCGAAAATCATAATCTTCTTCATAGTGAATTCTGATTTTTTACGTTCTTAAATTGAGCATACTTGTCTCGTTTCGCCGGGCTCTTCTCTTCTTTCTTGCCCGACACTACTATAACGATTTCACCGCGCGGTTCGTTTACGGAAAAGTGATCTTTAAGTTCATTTAACGTACCACGCACTGTTTCCTCGTGCAGTTTTGAGATTTCGCGGCTCACACTTGCCTCACGTTCGGCGCCGAAAGCCTCGGCGAGTTGCGTGAGAGTCTTCACCAGTCGCAGAGGCGACTCGTAGAATATGATGGTGCGCGGCTCTTCGCTCAATTCAGCCAACCGTGTAGCCCGTCCTTTTTTTTGTGGCAGAAACCCTTCGAAGCAGAATTTGTCGCAAGGCAGACCGCTGTCGACCAGCGCCGGCACGAAGGCCGTTGCTCCCGGCAGACATTCCACCTTCACTCCGATGCGTCGGCATTCCCTCACGAGCATAAATCCTGGGTCGGAGATGGCAGGCGTGCCCGCGTCCGACACCAAGGCAATCCTCTCGCCGCCCTTGAGGCGCATAGCCACAGCCGCCGCCGTCTCGTGTTCGTTGAACTTGTGGTGGCTCTGCATGCGCGTCTGTATGCCGAAATGCTTCATCAGCACAGCGCTGGTGCGGGTGTCCTCGGCGAGGATAGTGTCGACAGCCTTTAGCACCTCCACGGCACGTACTGTCATGTCGTCGAGATTGCCCACCGGTGTTGGCACCACGTAGAGCGTGCCCGCTTCTGCTGTTGGTTTCTGTGCCATATTATAGGAAATGATTCTTTATTATTGCCATAAAATCCTTCACGTCGTCCGACTCTCGGTCCCATCCGAGGTCGCCGTAGAAATAGTCCTCCGCCTCGTCGAAACTATGCATGGCTTCCACCATGTGGAGCGCGTCGGTCATCTCTGCGCCACTGTTGGAAAAGAGTTCGCGGCGGAAGCGGAACGTGTCGTTGAGCGAGAATGCTGACTTCAAGTCCTTCGAGATGCTGCGTTGCAGCATCTCGTCGAGGCGTACAGGCTCGTCGGAGTCGGTCGTTCCTTCGAGTTCCTCCTCTTCCTCGTCGTTTGCATCTTCTGCTGACTCTTCTGCTGGCTCTTCCTCTTCTTCGGGTACCTCTTCTATAGGTTCAGCCTCAGCAATTTCGACGTCAACGATAGGCACTTCCTCTTCGCTTTCTGCTTCGGGCTTAGGTTCTGGTTGAGGCTCAGACACTGGCTCTGGTTCTGCTTTTGTTTCTGGTTCTGCTTCCGTTTCAGCCTCCAACTCCGTGTCTAGCATCAGCGACAACGGCTCGGCATCGTCCAACTCGTGCGACAATTTGTCCTCCAGTGTCACAGCATCGGCATCGTTGCCGTCAAACGATTCGGGCTCTGCGGTTTGGGCGGCTTCAAACAGTCCCAACCCAGTTACTCCGATAATCTCGTCGTCGCCGTCGTCGGCTTTCGTTGGCTTTGCCAGCGCAGTGAGCGAGCGCAGGCGGTCTATCTTTTCGCCAATGGCGGTGTATACATATTCAGGCGTGTCGTCGCCACGATTGTCGGCAAGGAGGAGCAGTCCCTCCAATTCGTATGCTTCGGCGAGCATCTGTTGTATGGCTGTTTTCATAGCGATGGTTGGTTTGGTTGGTTGTTGGATACTTCAATATTTTCAAACATTCCGAGCATCAGTCGCTGGATGGCGCCGAATAGTTGCTCGTAGTTGCAATGATAGTTGTTGGTCATCAGCACCACCGCATAGCGCGGCTTGGTGGCAGGAAAATAGCCTGCGTAACTCCTCACGCCTGTCATGCTGCCCGACTTCAGCGCAATGTTGCCCGCAAGACTCGTGCCTTTGAGCAGGTTGCGCACGGTGCCGTCCACGCCAGCGCGTGGCAACAGGGTGGGGAAGAGGTTGCCTGTTTGCCAGTCGCGTGCCGCCGAGCGGAGCACGCTGGCAAGAAACAGCGGTGTGAGTTTGTTGCTGCGGCTCAGTCCGCTACCGTCGTAGAGTGTGACATTGTCGGTCGAAATCTCCCATTGCTTCACAATCTTTGTGACCATCTTCGCACCGTTTTCGCGCGTAGGGTCGCCGTTGACCACTTCGCCGAGTTTGCGTTGCATCGATTCAGCATACATGTTGTCGCTACGGTAGAGCAGCGAACTCAGAATTTCGGGGAGCGTCGGCGACTCGTACGACATTATCTGCGTCGTTTCGCCGTCGGTGTGCACCGATTTCTCTCTCACGGGGATGCCTTCGCCCTCGAGCGTTTCCTTCAGGTCAGCGCAAAGGCCTTCTGCGGGGTGCGGCATCGTGGTTATAGCCTCTATCGGCTCGTTCATCTGGCGAAGTGCGCCGCTGAGCGTAACCTTGTTGCTGTTTTTTTTGCGGTGGATGATTGGACTGAAGCGTCCGCGTTTGGTCACGGTCATGTGGTTGTCAATCTCCAGCGAGCGCAGATGCGGCACGGTGTCGACCACCACGGCACGGCCTGTCGATGTGTCGACCACAAACGAAAACAAATTGTCGTTGTAGTTCAGCGAATGCACACCGGCGCCATAGTCCTCTGCCACGTCGTCGTCAAGCCATTCCTTGGGCACGGCGTTGTGCGGCTGTATCTTTTCCTCTGCGCGGATGCTGCCGTTGATGGCCTTAATGCCCCAAAACTTGATGTTGTCGACAGCCGCGGAGATAAACGTTGTGCGGTCGGCAAAATGCTTGGAGTCGAGCGTCGGGTCGATGCCGCCTTCCACAATCACATCGCCGTTGAGCACACCGTCTTCGTTAACTTGCCCGGTGATTTTCAGGCGGGTGCGGAAATGGTAGTTTGGAGTGAACTGCTTGAGCGCTGCCGCCGAGGTGACGAGTTTCATCACAGAGGCAGGCGTGAGTTGTCGTTCAAGATTATATGAAGCCACGGTGCGGCCCGATTGGATATCCATCACGCAGATGCCCACGGTTGCGCCCGCCATGGCTTTTGAGTTTGCAAATAGGTTGATGGCAGAATCCATCTTTGCCGACAGTGTGTCGGCTGTGGTATCGATGTCGTTGCCGTCGGTTGTCACCGCCCGCATGGGCTGGTTGTCGGCAAACGCTATCGACATCAGCAGAATAACAAGAATGATGTGCTGCAGTTGTTTCATCACTTGATAATCTCCCGTTTTAATAGTCAAGAC
>CAVEIP010000011.1:0-32684 GCA_963615935.1 [Ruminococcus] lactaris
CTTCGATAGGAGCGCTTGTCTTCACGTTGCTGACGATACCGCTAACGGTGTAGACCGTCTTGCTCATGTAGAAGCGCGCGTCGACTTCGCGAGTAAGGACTAACTGGGTGCGAACCACCTTGTCGTAGCCGTCGAGGGTTGCGAGCATGTTGTAGGAGCCCGGTTTTTCGACGGTGAGTACGCAGAAGCCTTTTTCGTCGGTAGTAGCCTCAGCCACGACGTTGCCCGATTGAGGATCGTCGAGCGAAACAGCAACGCCCTCAAGCGGAGCGAAGGTGGATGCATCGGCAATGACAACATTGACCACATAGGTCTTCTTGGTCATCTCGATTAAAGTGCCTGCCATGTCGCCGTCAACTTCTACATCCTCGTAGAAGACATCTTCGTAGCCGTCGGCAGTGACGGTGATATTGTAGGTCCAAAGGGTTTTGAATTTGCCGGAGAACTTGCCTTCAGCGTCGGTAGTTGTGTCTACGGTAGGCTCGTAGTAACCAGACATGACCATCTTCACCTTAGCACCTTCGATAGGAGCCTGTGTAGCGGCATCGACAACCTGGCCGCTGAACTCGTATTCCTTCGAGAGGACAATCTCAAGACCCTCGATGTTGCCGTCGGCGAGAGAGATAGCCTCCGAGTGAGTGTACTTGTTGTAGTTCGCGTTCTCAACGGTGAGAGTGTAACTCTTGTTGTACTTCAATACCTCTACAGCGAATGTGCCGTCGGGCGCCGTGATGTCCTCATAGACCACATCGTCGTCGCTCGTGAGGATGACGTAGGCGTTGGCAACAGGGGTGCCGGCGCTGTTGGTCACCGTGCCCGACAAAGTCTTGAAAGGAGAAATAGCGAAGTGAGCCACAGGGATGGCACTCATCGTGTTCCACGACGCATCTTCGATCGATGACATACTGTTCTTGTACTGTCCCTGGTTCTGGATTGTATTGTCGAGAGCGAAGTTGACAGAAGCCCAGTTGTTGCCCGTCGATTCGGTGTAGATGCGGATGTCGCCGCCGTCGTAGACAAAGCCTTCAGGGAATGTGTATGTCAGTACAGGCTCGTTGTTGAAGCCGTTGGTGGCGTCGACAGGAGCAATGTCGGTGATCTGCGTCATGCCGTCGGTGCTTTCGCCCTGGAGGGCTGAGCCTTCGGCAACATTGCCAATGTAGGCGTTGATCGAGTACTGAGCACTCTTGCCGTAGGTGAGATTTCCGTAGAAAGTGATTGAGTTGATCGTTGTGCCGGCAGGCAGGTTGATCAGGCTCTTCGGGTAGATAATCTCAGTTTTGGAGAGTTTGTCGTAGCAGTAGATAGGACCAGCATAGCCGGTTGTGTTCTCTGTGCCCACAATCACTTCTGCGTTGCCCGTTTCCTGTGCGATGGTCACGCTTACCTCGTCGGAAGCAATATAGCCGTCGTCGTAGGTAACCTTGACATAGGCAGGCACGGTGCCAGTTTCGTGAGGAACAAACGAGAAGGTGTAGTCCTTCACCTCGTATTCGGCAAGGGCAGGAGCCTCGCCCTCAGCCACGATGCCGTCGTTGACGTAGAATTCCACTGTGTAACTGCCTTCGGCCTTTGCAGCACCGTTGAGCAGCGTTATGGTAGCCGTATAGCGGCTGTTAACCTCGCCGCTCTTAGGGATGTTGACATTCTTGAAGCGGAAGCCTGTGGCAGCGTCGAGAGTCACGTCCTTGACCAGCGAAGCGCCGCTGAACGCCACTTCGCTCTCTTCAGTGAAGTAGCCGTCCTTAGCCACGGTCATGGCGTAGGTCAACTTGTCCTGGTAGACGGCGATAGAGTATTTGCCGTCGGCGTCGGTCTTGCCGCTGTATTCCACGATGCCCGAAACGAGTTTCACTTCGGCGTCGGCAACGGTAGCGCCAGCCGAAGTAACCGTACCGCTGATTGTTGATGCCTCTTTGTCGATGGTGAAATAAGCCACAGGGAGGTCGGAAATAGAGTAGGACGCCGTTTCGCTGATTTCGCTATCGGAACGGCGGTAAGCCGACTGGTTCTTGTAGGTGTTGTCCATCTCAAACGATGCGGATCCATACGTAGTGGAGCGCGTCTTCAAAGAGATGCGGAGGTTGCCGCCGGTGTAGACAAACGGCTCGCTGAACGCTACCGAAAGGATTGGTTGGTGGTCGTCGCTGCTGCCAATCTGCTCTGCAACGGTGTAAGGCGCGTTGTAGACTTGCGTCATCTCGTCGGTAGAGCGGATGTTTGACTTGTCAGGAGCGCTGTCGGAGGTGTTCTCCATCCAGATGGCGAACGAGGAGAGCGGTTGCTCGTTGCTGTTCTTGTAGCCCTTGAATGTGATGCCCTTGATGGCAGTGCCGCTTGCGAGGCCGATGACCTCAGCCGGGTAGATTATTTCGCTGTCGGAGTTGCGGTAGCTGAGCGTAGCAGGGACGTTGGTGTTGGTGGTCTTCACCTCGCCAACTTGATATTCGCCGCTTGGAGTCTCCTCCGCTACGGTAGCCGTAGCCGTCAATTCCGCTGTAGCCGCGCCCTCGATGGCGAGTTTTACAGCCACAGAGCCCGCGGCGTGGAGTGCGCCAGAGAGCGACACACTTGCTGTTGCGCCCGTTGCGACAGCGCTCACTGGCGATTCGCTTGCGAGCGTGCCGTCGAGATAGAGTTTCGCTGTAAGTTCACCCTTGGCGAAGTCGGATGCACCAGTGTTGGCGATAGTAGCCGAAGCCGTGTAGAGGTGGTTTACGGTGCCGCTCGTCGGGAGTTCTGAAGCCATAACGGTGATTTCCTTCTCGGGGATTGCGAGCACAGTGCCGCCCACGATGGTGCCTACACGCGAGTAGCCCGATTCAAAGGCGATGTACCATTCGCCAGCAGGGATGCCCGGCACGAACGATTTGTACTTGTAGGTTGTGCTGCTCCAATAAGAGGAAGAATAAGTGTCGTTGGAGAACTTGTTGGCATCGTCGTCGGCATCGGTGGTGATGGTCTGTGCCAATGTCCAATTGGTGCGGTCGGCAGAGTAGTAGACCTTAAGCACCGATGCGGAGCCGCGCTTCGCTGCGTTGAATGTAAACGTTTCGCCCTCGTCGAGGTGTACCTTCGGAAGGATGAAGCGCGACATTACTTGCGCGTTGCTGTTGACGGCGCTGTAGTTGCCGTCGCCGTCGGTGTACTTCTCAATGCTCCAGTTGCTTGACTCAACGATTGTGCCTGCTGGGAACTCGCCGTTGGCGTAGGTGCAGTAGAGTTTCGAAGGATCGACGATTGAGCCGGTAACGGGCAGCGTGATTGCGTCGCCCTGGCCGTCGGCAGGAGTGATGACGATGTTGCCGCTGCGCGAGCCCACGGTTGCTGCATCCATAGTGATGTTGACCGCGGCTTTGCCGTGAGGCGCTACCACGAATGGTGTGCTCAAAGCCACAGGTTCAGAGTCGTCCGACAGAACCTCGTAGGTGAAGCCAGCCGGCACGGTGATACTGCTGATAGTGAGCGGCGCGCCGCCCTTGCGGTTGCGCACGTAGTAGTTCTTCGTTACGTTGCCCTGCGCGATGCCGAAGTCCTGAGTGTCGCCAGTGGAGATGGTTTCCACGTTGGTCGTTTCAAACGTGAACGAAGGCGCATAGGGATAGATTTCAAGCCAAGCGCCGTATTTCGTAGTGGAGTTGAAGTTTTCCTTGATGTCGAAGCGGTGGCGGAGATACTCCGTAACGTCGATTTCGCACGAAACGGGCAGTGCTGCGGATGTTTCGCCCACGGCGAGCGCCACGCTGACAGGGATTGTAGCCACGTCGGTGTTGGCGGTGTAGTCAACGATGGTGAGCGAATAGTTCTCGTCGCCAGGGTTGAGGTCCACGTCGCCGTTGTTTTTAATCACCACGTTGGCTGTGAGTGTTGCCTTGCCTTCAGGCGAAGCGTCGACAGTGTCGTCGTTGGTAAACTTCACGCTGATGATTTCCACGCTCTTGCGGAGCACGATGTTTGCGCTCTCGGCGGTAAACTCGTCGATGTCGACGTTGTCGCCGCAGATGCCCAGACGGGTGTCGGCAGGTACATCAGCGATAGTCACCTTCGTCCACTCAGATTCGCTGAGTGTGGGTAGGGTGACCTCATACTGGTCGCCTTTCACATACTTAGCTGTTGAGGCGTTGTAGGTGCAGGTGTAGAACGACACCGTGCCCGACGCCTTGTTTTGCTTCACATAGAGGCTCACCTCGCCCGTGACGGCAGGCGTGACCAGCATGTCGTGGACAGTTTCCTGGTCCCACGAAGCCGAACCGCCTATTGTCTGCGAGCCGATGGAAAGGTAGGCGCCATTGTCGCCGTAGCCTCCAGAGGTCTGTGGGGTGTACTTCACGTAGTACGTGTCGTCGTCGCCGTAGTAGGCTTCCACGACGTGTCCCCATCCTGATGGCGCAAAGTCGTTGGTCGACGCGCTCAGCCCCTCGAAATTGTAGGTGTAGGGGCTCTGCACATCAGCCTTCGCCCCAGCAAAGCCGAGCACAAGCGCCAACATTGTCAGAAATAGAGTAACCTTTTTCATAGATTGTTGATGGATTAATAAGTTTATACGTATGGCTACAAAAATAAACATTTTGAAAGAAAATCGCTAAGAAAGTTGATAATTTTTTGTCTAAGAGAAATGTAGGCGCAAAAAAAAGCCGCGCCAAGGAGCAGGACAACCCCCGACGCGGCGCATCCCGAAGGATGCAAAGATATTGTTTAACGTTTTAGAGCACTTCCTCTACTGGAGTGTAAGGGAGTCCCCAAGCGTCGCTTACGCCTTTAAATACGACCTTGCCTTCGACCACGTTGAGGCCTTCCTTGAGGTCGGCGTTCTCCTTGCAAGCCTGTTTCCAGCCCTTGTCGGCAAGTTTGAGTGCATAAGGAAGGGTAGCGTTGGTGAGCGCAAACGTTGAAGTGCGAGCCACAGCGCCAGGGATGTTAGCCACAGCGTAGTGGATGATGCCGTCAACCTCGTAGATTGGGTCTTGGTGGGTTGTGGCGTGTGAAGTCTCGAAGCAGCCGCCTTGGTCGATAGCCACGTCAACCATCACTGTGCCCTTCTTCATCACCTTCAGCATGTCGCGGGTGACGAGTTTAGGCGCCTTTGCACCAGGGATAAGCACAGAACCAATAACGAGGTCGGCCTCGGCAAGTTCCTGACGGATGTTGTACTCGTTGCTCATCAAAGTCTTGACGTTCTTAGGCATAACGTCGGCAAGATATGTGAGTCGTGGCAGAGAGATGTCGCAGATGGTCACGTCGGCACCTGTTCCGGCAGCGGTCATTGCAGCAGCGGTGCCCACAACGCCGGCACCGATGACAAACACCTTGGCAGGCTTCACGCCCGGCACGCCGCCGAGGAGCACACCCTTGCCGCCGTGAGGACGCTCGAGGAAGTACATACCTTCCTGTACCGACATACGTCCAGCCACTTCCGACATAGGCACGAGCAGAGGCAACGAGCGGTCGGCCTTGCGCACTGTTTCGTAGGCAAGACAAACGGCGCCGCTTTCAATCATAGCCTTTGTGAGAGGTTCGCTACTTGCGAAGTGCATATAGGTGAACAGCAACTGTCCCTTGCGCACGAGTTTGTATTCTGGTTCTATTGGTTCCTTAACCTTGATAATCATCTCCGCCTTTGCGTAGACGTCCTCAATGGTAGCACTCATTTGGGCACCCACCGCCTCGTAGTCGGCATCGCTGAAGCCACTGCCTTCGCCGGCTGTTTTTTGTACATACACGGTGTGGCCGTGCTTAACGAGTTCGTGAACACCAGCCGGTGTCATTGACACGCGGTTTTCGTTGTTCTTGATTTCTTTTGGAATTCCAATAATCATAGTAATTATATTTAATAGTTATAGGGTCCTTATAAAAATAAAGCCGCCGCGTAGGAGAGCCACATGATGCCGAGAAGAATGTAGGTTACTTCCTTGCGGTATTGAAAACACTTGTAGGCAAGATATCCGCAGAGCACTATGTAGATGGGGAAGGCTATTGCCAGAAAAGCAGTCTGCCCGCCATGTTCTTGAAGGCCGTACCGAAGCATGTACCACGGCCAGGCAATCACGGGAAGGATGCTGACAATAACCACAAGAAGCATCCACAAAGGAGTTCTTTGCGCAGGTTGGTCAGTATTGTTGCCTCTGTGTTTTTTCATTGTCTCGAAATTTTAGAGTTTTATGGGTTTTACTTAGGTACTCGCAAAGTTAAAAAGTTTCCCATATATCCGAATATTTTTTGTCAATTTTTTTTGAAATTTTTCTGAGGAGGCTCTGCCTCAGTCGGTAAGCACCGGATGGACCTCCGCCCCGGTGGGCATCGTGCCCGCCAATTCCAGGCGGAAAGTGCGCATCCTCGGCGCCGCCACGCGCTGGCGCACGGGAGCGTTGAGAGTGCCGCGGAGGCGCATGCGGCACACCTTCATGCCGTGGCAACTGAAGCCGTTCTCGCCGTAGACCGTCGCCTCTACATCAGCGTTGTCGGCATTGATGAGCCACTGCACAAGATGCAATCGGGCATTGGCTGCAATCTGCGGCGAGCGCAGCACCACCGCCATGGCGCGACTCTCCTCTACGTCGGGCGAATACACGCAACTGGGATCGGTAGGGAGGTTGTGGGCGTGGGAGGTGAACGATGCCGTGCGATGGGTGTAGGTGCCGTCGGCAGCGATGGCTATTGCCTGATTGTCGCCGTAGGCAATCACTTCATCGAAGGCAGCGCTATAGACCAACCCCTTCGCCCACGAAGCGTCGATGCCCAACGCCCGCACACGGCTGCCCTCGTAGCGGCACACCTCGCCGTGGGTGTCGATAAAGGTCACGCCGCTCTCGGTGGCGGCAGCAAGAAGGCGCGAGCCTACGGTGTGGCGCGAGATGCGCGTGGAGGCGGTGCAGCGGTCGGATGTGTTGAACGACAATAGTCGCAAACCGTCGGTGCTGAACAGGCACACTGGGCTGCGGCCCACGCTCCAGGTGGTGCCGTAGCGCAACGACGGCATCACGCAGACCACACCAGTGTTGTCGGCGCGTTCGCATAGTGTCCATTGCAGAGGGTTGCCGCTGTTGCTGATGAGCAGGCGGGAGCGATAGGTGGCAGACTGCAAAAGTGTGGACGGGATGGAGGTGTCGTCCGACGCCGTGAATGTGAAGCCGCCTGCCTTTGCCGCATAGGCATATTCACCGCTGGGAGCCGGCATCAGATCCACGGTGAGGTCGTAGCGAGTGCCAGCGGCAACAACGATAATGGTCATGCTTCGTGCACGGCTGTCGGGGTAGGAAAGCAGGTTGGCGGTTTGCAGACTGTAACTCTCCACGAGTTCAGCCCTCGTCACGGTTGCTTTGCCTGCATCGGTGGCGATGTCCACACTCACGTAGGCCGACGCCACACCAGTCTTCAGGCGCGCGCCGTCGACCACCGACAGATAGTGTGGCGGCGCAGGCAGAAACGATGTTATGTTGCCAGCAAAGATGTTCGACCCGATGGCGCAGAACGCATCGGCAGTGAACCGCCGCGGAGCGTTGCTCCACTTTGCCGCCTTGCTGCGCACCATGCTGATGGCATACACCCCGTTGCCGAGGTCGGAAATGTTGTTGCTGCGAATTTTTCCCTCGAGCAGACTGTCAATGTCGGTGATTGAAGCCACGAGGCGCAGACTCTCCGCCTCGGTGGCAGCGATGACGGTTGAGGTGTCGTTGGTTTCCGCGCGCATCCGCAGACTGTAAGCCTTGGTGCCCGACTGTGTTTGCTCGCAACGGAAACGCATTGCCACGAAATCCTGCGGCTCGTCGGTGGCATAGATCTCCACCGCCTTGACAAATGGTGCCCAATCGCCAATGCCAGCCGCAACGAGGCGCACGGTGGGTTGCCACATCGTTGCTGTGAGCGTGGTTTGGTCGATGGTCGTCTCGCCGCCGACGTTGGCGGTAGCCACCGCCTCCGGATTCCATCCGCTGCCCACACATGCCGCCTCGTTGCTCCACACCAGCGAGTCGTCCCACAGGCGCACCGCCACGCGCAGAGCCACTGGCCGCAGGCAGTAGCCACCCGTGGAAGCCACCTGCTGGAGTTCGTCGATAGCCGACTGGAAATTACTTTTTGCCGACTTCTTGTCGGAGGCAGTGAGCGACCCGCGCCATTGCGTGTAGGTGCTTTTGAGAGTGAGCCCAGGGATGTCGGTGCTTGCCGTAGCAGCCGACGACGTGCCGAAGCACATCGATGGCACTTCAATCATTCCGCCGATGTGGGAATAGCCGTTGCCGTTGAAGCGCAGATACTGGAGTCCGCCGGCGGTGGCGAGTACCACGAAACTGCCCGTAGAGGCGAGCGACGTCACCTCGCCCGAGGCATCGAAGATTTCCTTCTCTGCCGCCGTAAACTCCCCGTTGCGGCTGTAGCCCGTCACGAGCACGGTCGAGCCGTTGCGTTGCATGAAGAAATAGGTAGTGTCGCCGCGCGTGTCGATGCCGAGGAAGCGGTCGGCGGCGGTCTTTGCGCAGATTGCAGCCGGTGAGCCCACCACTGTCATCTTGCCGCCCTCGTAGCGCATGTTTTGCGCCTCAGCCTGGGCGGTGTTGCGGCCGGAAAGAGGCTGAAAAGAGAAATTGACTGTGTTTTTCATAACTTTTTTGCGACAAAAGTAGGAGCAACGACCATTGCCCCGTCACAAAAAAGGGAAAAACGGCAGCCTATGGCAACTTGTGGATGATGGTAAGTCCGTCGCGAAGAGGGATAATCACCTTCTCCACTCGCTTGTCGGCGGCAACGAAGTCGTTGAACTCAAGGATGCCGGCGGTTTGCGCATCGAGTTTCTTGCCGAAGTCCACCACCTTGCCGTCCCAGAGCGTGTTGTCGGCGATGATAAACCCGTCGGGCGCCACACTGTCGAACACCAGGTTGTAGTATTCCAGATACTGGCGCTTGTTGGCGTCCATAAACACGAGGTCGAACACACCGCCCACCTGCGCCATCACATCACGTGCGTCGCCGATGTGGAGATGGATGCGGTCGGCTATGGGCGATTGGCTGAAATGCTGGCGGATGAAGTCCTCCAACTCGTCGTCGATCTCGATGGTGTGGAGTTCAGCATCGGGCGCCATTCCCTCCGACATGGCGAGGGCGGAATAGCCCGTGAAGGTGCCGAGTTCGAGGATGCGGCGCGGATGAATCATGCGGACAAACATCTTCAGCAGTTTGCCCTGAAGGTGTCCCGAGCACATGCGCGGCCGCAGGTGGTAGAGGTGCGTCTCGCGGTCGAGACGGCTCAGAAGGTCGCCCTCGGCGTCGATGTGCTGCAGGATGTAGTCTTCAAGTTGTTCGGTCATTTCTTTTCGTGGATTTCGAGATTGGGAAGGTCGTAGTGGTCGTAGTTGTCGAGCACGTCCGCTACGCGGTTGATTTCCAAGAATGTAGTACCCTTGCCTTCTCCAAATCCGCCGCCGAGGTAGGCAATGCGGTCGGCAGGAGTGATGAGTCCCAATTCAATGAGGTGGAGCAGACCGTTGTAGAGATATGCGCGCGAAGTGGCCTCCTTTTGTTGGTAGAGAGGGTAGACACCGTAACTGAGCGCAAGCAGGCGCGGCACGTTAGGACGGTAGCAGATTGCCAGTGTAGGCGAGATGCCGCGGAACGAAGCGATGTAGCGCGCTGTGCGGCCGGTGTAACTGTCGGTCACGATGGCGCGAGCGCCGATGGCATACTGAGCGTCGGCGGCTCCGTGGGCAAGGAATGATGTCACGTCGGAAGTGTCGCGGCAGAAAAGTGTCTTGCTGATGGCGTCGTTGCGGCTAGTGAGCGAATGCTCGGTTTCCTTGATGATGCGGGTCATTGTGGAGATTGCCTCAACAGGGTATTTGCCGTAGGCGGTCTCGCCGCTGAGCATCAAGGCATCGGCGCGCTGATAGACCGCGTTGGCGATGTCCGACACCTCGGCGCGCGTTGGGCGTGGGTTGCTAATCATAGTGTGGAGCATCTGCGTAGCAACGATTACAGGCTTGTGGGCGTTGATACACTTGTCGACAAGCAATCGTTGCAGCACAGGAATGCGCTCTGCCGGCACCTCGATGCCGAGGTCGCCGCGAGCCACCATGATGCCGTAGGAGGCGTCGAGAATCTCGTCGATGTTGTCGATACCTTCCTGGTTTTCTATCTTGGATATGATTTTAATCTGGCTATTGTGCGCGTCGAGGATGTTTTGGATGTCGAGCACGTCCTGGCGCGAGCGCACGAAGGAGTGGGCGATGAAGTCCACGCCCATCTCGATGGCGTAGCCTATGTTTTGGATGTCGCGTTGGGTGAGCGATGGCAGTTTGATGCTCGCTCCTGGAATGTTGACGCTCTTGCGCGAACCGAGTTCGCCGTCGTTTTGCGCTGTGCAGTGGATTGTCTTGCCGTCGATGCTGTCGATGAGGAAGTCAATCTCGCCGTCGTCGATGAGCAGGTGCATGCCAGCCTTGATGTCGTTGGCGATGTTGGGATACGACAGGCGGATGTGGGTCTTTTCGCTCAACTCGTCGGGAGCGCCGCTCACGTCGACCTTGTCGCCGGCAGTGAATGTGATGTTTTCGTCGTCGACATTGGTAGTGGTACGGATTTCAGGACCTTTGGTGTCCATAAGGATGGCAATGCGGTCGCTCACAGCGCGCACATTGTTGACAATCTTCTGAAAACCTTCGCGCTGCAGGTGGGCAGAGTTCATTCTGACCACATTCAGGCCGTTTTCGTATAACTGTTTGATAAATTCGACCTCACAGCGTCGGTCGGAAACCGTTGCAACAATCTTAGTAAATTTCGTTTGCGTCATCATTCTTGAGTTTAGAGCTTATAAAAAACGTCGGTTCCCCACGGTATCGCTCTAAGGCGTGTTTTCGTAATAGTGATAGACCGCTTTCTTCTTGAATCAGAGTCGGAGCAGCGCTTCGATGGCGAGGCGGTAACTGTCGAGCCCAAAGCCCGCAATCACGCCGCGGCATGCGCTGGCAATCATCGACACGTGGCGGTAGTCCTCGCGGCTGTGCACGTTGGAGATGTGCACCTCAATCACCGGGGCTTTGACAGCGCGGATGGCGTCGGCAATGGCTATCGAGGTGTGGGTGTAGGCGCCAGCGTTGAGCACGATGCCGTCGATGTCGAATCCACACTCGTGGATTTTGTCGATGATAGCGCCCTCGTGGTTGCTCTGGAAGTAGTCCAGCGTCACCTCGGGATAGTATTCCTCCGTGAGACCGTTGAAATATCCAGCGAACGACTGGTCGCCGTAGATGCTTTTTTCTCTCACGCCCAACAAGTTAAGGTTGGGGCCATTGATAATCAAAATGTTCATAACCGCTTGGATCTTGTTTTCGATTTCACCGGTAAAATGCTTAACTTTGCATTGCAGAGAAAACCTTTTCCGGAATGTCTGCAAAATTAATAAAACTATCCGACTTTACCGAAAAATAATGACAGATTTACCCGATAACGCCAAACTTGTGGAACTCTTCAACGCATATCTCGCCTTGGAAAAAGGTCTCTCCGCCAACACAGTGGAAGCATACGATGATGACGTGAACAAACTAATCAGTTATATCGACGCCTGCGGCGTGGCGCTCACCGATGTGACCGAGCCGCTGCTCCACGAGTTTCTGGCGGCGCTCCACGACCTCAACGTGCAGCCGCGCTCGCAAGCGCGCATCGTGTCGGGCATTAGGGCGTTTTTTCAGTTTCTGAAGTCGTCGGGCTACACCAACGCCAATCCTGCGTCGCTGCTGGAGTTGCCGCGCATCGGGCGCCATCTGCCCGACGTGTTGACGGTGGAGGAAATCGACGCTATGGAGGCAGCGTGCGACACGTCGACCTACGAAGGTTGCCGCAACCGCGCCATCATCGAAACGATGTACTGTTGCGGTCTGCGTGTGTCGGAACTTGTGGGGCTGAAAATGTCGAAAATCTCCTTCGATGACGGGTTTGTAACCATCGAGGGCAAGGGCGACAAGCAGCGCATTGTGCCTATCGCCGACTCCGCAGTGGAGGCGATAGTCGACTATATGCCGCGGCGCGGCGACATCACGCCGAAGCGCGGCAGCGAGGACGTCGTGTTTCTCAACCGCCGCGGCGGCCAACTCACACGCGTCATGGTGTTCTACATAGTGCGCGACCTCTGCGCCGCATGCGGCATAAAAAAGCACATCAGCCCGCACTCCCTGCGCCATTCCTTCGCCACTCATCTGCTCGAGGGCGGCGCCAATCTGCGTGCAATTCAGGAAATGCTCGGCCACGAAAGTATCACCACAACAGAGATTTACGTGCACATCGACCGCTCGTTCCTCCGCCGCGAAGTGGAGAAATGCCACCCCCGTGCCAACCGCTAAAAAATCATATTTCTACATTTCTTCTGTTAAAAGAAGTTAATAATATTGCGTTTTCAATGCGCTGAAAAGCAAAGATTTGCTGATATTATTATAAATAAGTAACTTTGTGGTCGGAATGGAGGAGGCGGAAGTCTTCTCCATTGTTGTTAATTACACTTTAATAAAGCGAAACGAATGATTGACAAAAGCGCGCTGACCGAAGTATTGGAGCGGGGCATGGAGGGAACGGACCTCTTTCTCGTTGACGTGAAAATCAGCAAGGACAACAACATTGTAGTGGAAATCGACAGCGACACAAGCGTCGACATCGATGAATGCGTAAGGCTCACCCGTCTGGTGGAGGACGCCTTCGACCGCGATAAGGAAGACTATGAGTTGGAAATCGGTTCGGCAGGATTGACATCGCCGCTGCGCGTGGAGCGTCAGTACAAGAAAAACGAAGGCAACGAGGTTGAGGTACTTACCGCCGACGGCAAGAAACTCAAGGGCGTGCTGAAGGCCGCCGACGCCGAAGGCTTCGTGCTTACAGTGGTGAAGAAAGTGAAACTCGAAGGCGCCAAGCGCCCAGTGGAGCAGGAGGAGGACCTCCGCTTCGGATACAACGAAATAAAATATACAAAATACATAATCCAGTTTTAAGACATTATGGCAAAAAAAGAGGAATCCATAAGCATGGTAGACAGCTTTTCGGAGTTCAAAGAGCTGAAGAATATCGACAAGACCACAATGATCAGCGTGTTGGAGGAGTCATTCCGCAACGTGCTTGCAAAAATGTTCGGTTCCGACGAGAATTTCGTCGTTATCATGAACCCCGACAAGGGCGACTGTGAGATTTACCAAAACCTCGAAGTCGTTTCGGACGATGCCGTAGAGAATCCAAGTATGCAGATTGGCTTGACTCAGGCCCGCGAAATCGACCCAGAATGCGAGATTGGCGAAGAAGTGACCAAGGAAATCGTGTTTGAGAAGTTCGGTCGCCGCGCCATCCTGACATTGCGCCAGACCCTCGCATCGAAGATTCTCGACCTGCAGAAGGACGCCATCTACTCGCGATTCAAAGCCATGGAAGGCGAAATCGTGGTTGGCGAAGTCTATCAGATTTGGAAGCGTGAGGTGCTCGTGCTCGACGAAGAACACAATGAGTTCATCCTCCCGAAGGAAGAGCAGATACCGAGCGACCGCTACCGCAAGGGCGAGACAATCCGCGCCGTGATCAAGGAAGTGCAGAACACCAACAACAACCCGAAGGTGATTATTTCACGCACAAGCCCAGAATTCTTGCGCCGCCTCTTCGAGATTGAGGTGCCGGAAATCCACGACGGACTCATCCTCCTCAAGGGCATTGCCCGCATCCCAGGCGAGCGCGCCAAGATTGCCGTTGAGTCGTACGACGACCGCATCGACCCGGTAGGTGCTTGCGTAGGTGTCAAGGGATCACGCATCCACGGCATTGTGCGCGAGTTGCGCAACGAGAACATCGACGTGATCAACTACACCGCCAACCCAGAACTCTACATCCGCCGTGCCCTCAGTCCAGCCAAAGTGTCATCAATCCGCATCAACGAGGAAGAGAAATACGCTGAAGTAATGCTCCAGCCTGAGGAAGTGTCGCTCGCCATTGGTAAGGGCGGCTTGAACATCAAGTTGGCAACAATGCTTACCGGCTATCAGATTGAGGTTTATCGCTTCACCGAAGACAGCGACGACATCTACCTCGACGAGTTCAGCGACGAAATCGACGCATGGGTGATTGACGCCCTCAAGAACATCGGCTGCACCACAGCCAAATCAGTCCTCAACATGCCACGCGAGCAAATCATCGACAAGGCCGACCTTGAAGACAGCACCGTCGACCACGTCATTGAAGTGCTTAAAGCAGAATTTGAGGATTAACAACTGGAGATTTTACAAAAAAATATGGCAATAAAGATAAGTAAAGTAGCAAACGATTTAAATGTAGGCATTCCTACGCTGGTGGAATACCTGCAGAAAAACAATCAGGAAGTCGGTGACCCCGGCAACCTGAACCTTCGCATCTCTGATGAGCAGTGCGAAATGCTCATGAAGGCGTTTAAGAACGACAAAGACCTCAAGTCGAAGTCGGAGCGCGACGCGTCGGAGAGACAGAAGGACAAAGTAAAGAACAAGGTGCAGCAGGAGGTGAAGAAGGCAGAGCCAGTAAAGACTGTCGTAACGCCCGTGCAGCAGCCTAAGATTGTCGGCAAGATTGACCTCGACAGCAAGAACCGCCCAGTGGAGGCAAAGAAGCCGGAGCCTGCTCCAGCGCCAGCCCCACAGCCAAAGCCAGAGGTTAAGGCGGAGTCAAAGCCCGAAGTGAAGGTGGAAGCGAAGCCAGAGGTGAAGGCTGAGCCAAAGCCGGAGCCAAAGCCAGAGCCAAAACCTGCTCCAGCGCCAGCCCCACAGCCAAAGCCAGAAGTGAAGGCGGAGGCTAAAGAGGCGGCAAAGCCAGCCGAGCAACCTGCGGCAGAGGCAAAGGAGTCGAACGAAATCAAGATTAAGGTGGCAACAATTGCCGCACCGAAGATTCTCGGCAAGATTGACCTCGATGCCATCAACCAGTCTACCCGCCCGAAGAAAAAATCGAAGGAGGAGAAGCGCAAGGAGCGTATCGCCAAGGACAAGCAGGCCAATGCCGGTAACGCCAACGGCGAAAAGCGCAAACGCCAGCGCATAGGCAAAGAGAAGGTCGACATCGAGCACCCTGGACAACAACAGGGCGGAGGCCAGAAGCAAGGCGGTAACGGTGGCGACAACAACCGCCGCAATAAGGACAAGAATGCCAACCGCCAAGGCAACAAGCCAAACAACAAGCGCCACGCAAAGACTGAGGTAAGCGAAGAGGACGTACAGAAGCAGGTGAAGGAAACACTTGCACGCCTCACCAACAAGCCTCAGAAGAAGAGCGCAAAATGGAGAAAAGAGAAGCGTGAAGCCTTCGAAGAGCGCGAGCGCGAAGAGGCTGCATTGGAGGCTAAGGAGAGCAAGACGCTCCGCATCACCGAATTTGTGACAGCCAACGACTTGGCTTTGATGATGGACGTGCCGGTAAACAAGGTTATTGCCACTTGTATGAACATCGGCATGATGGTATCGATTAACCAGCGACTCGATGCCGAAACCATCAACCTTGTGGCTGAGGAATTCGGATTCAAGACGGAATACATCAGCGTAGAGGTGTCGGAAGCCATCAACGAGGAGGCCGACAACGAAGAAGACCTTCTTCCGCGTCCGCCGATTGTAACGGTGATGGGTCACGTAGACCACGGTAAGACATCGTTGCTCGACTACATCCGCAACGCCAACGTGATTGCCGGCGAGGCAGGTGGTATCACCCAGCACATCGGTGCCTACAACGTGAAACTCGACGACGGCCGCCGCATCACATTCCTCGATACCCCAGGTCACGAAGCGTTTACCGCCATGCGTGCCCGCGGTGCGAAGGTAACGGATATTGCCATCATTATCGTGGCAGCCGACGACAGCGTGATGCCGCAAACCATTGAGGCTATCAACCACGCATCGGCAGCAGGTGTGCCTATTGTATTTGCAATCAACAAGATAGATAAGCCAAATGCTAACCCTGACAAGATTAAGGAAGAGTTGGCAAATATGAACTACCTCGTAGAGGATTGGGGTGGCAAGTATCAGTCGCAGGAGATTTCAGCCAAAAAGGGCATCGGCGTTGCCGAACTACTCGACAAGGTGCTCCTTGAGGCAGAGATGCTCGAACTCAAGGCCAACCCTAACCGCAACGCTACGGGTTCAATCATCGAGTCGTCGCTCGATAAGGGTCGTGGCTACGTGGCAACGGTGCTCGTGAGCAACGGTACGCTCCGCGTGGGCGACATCATGGTGGCAGGAACAAGTTACGGCAAGATTCGCGCCATGTTCAACGAGCGCAACCAGCGTATCAAGGAGGCGGGTCCAGCCGCTCCGGCTCTGGTGCTCGGCCTTAACGGCGCTCCAACCGCGGGCGACACCTTCAACATCCTCGAGACAGACCGCGAGGCGCGCGAAATTGCAACCCGCCGCGAGCAGTTGCAGCGCGAACTCAAGGACCGCACACACCGCATGCCTGGTCTCGACGACATTGCCCGCCGCCGCGCATTGGGCGAGTTCCACGAACTCAACCTTATCGTGAAGGGCGACGTGGACGGCTCTATCGAGGCGTTGAGCGACTCGCTCATCAAACTCTCCACACCGGAGGTCCAGGTCAACGTTATCCACAAGGCTGTGGGTGCCATCTCGGAGAGCGACGTAACACTGGCAGCAGCATCCGATGCCGTGATTATAGGCTTCCAAGTGCGCCCGTCGGTGGCAGCACGCCGCTTGGCAGAGAACGAAGGCGTCGACATCCGTCTCTACTCAATCATCTACGATGCTATTGAGGAGGTGAAGGACGCGATGGCAGGTATGCTCTCGCCGGAACTTAAGGAAGAGGTTACCGGTACGGCAGAGGTGCTCCAAACCTACAAGATTTCGAAGGTGGGCACGATTGCCGGCTGTATGGTGCGCGAAGGCAAGGTGAAACGCACATGCAAGGTGCGTCTTATCCGCGACGGCATCGTAATCTACACCGGCGAACTCGGCTCTTTGAAGCGCTTCAAGGACGACGTCAAGGAAGTGGCATCGGGCTACGACTGCGGTCTTAACATCGCAGGCTACAACGATATCAAGGAGGGCGACATGATTGAGGCCTTCGAAGAGGTTGAGGTTTCAAAGACACTGTAGTCCACTGGCAATGCGGGTGGTGAGCGTCAACATAGGGTCGAATCTCGGCGACCGCGAGGCAAACCTGCGCCAAGCGGTGACGATGATTGCCCGGGAAGTTGGTTGCACCCCACGCGTGTCAAACATATACGAATCGAAAGCATGGGGTTATCTGTCGGATAACCCCTTTTTCAATATCGCCGTGGAGTTTGAGAGCGACCTCCCCGCCGCAACCCTTCTCAGCCTGTTTCAGCGCATAGAGAAGGAGGTGGGCAGCGCAGGCCACCGCGACGCCAACGGCGGCTATGTGGACCGCATCCTCGACATCGACATCATCTGTCTCGGCAACGAGATTATCGACACGCAAAGCATCTCCGTGCCACATCCGCGCATGGACCGCCGCGAGTTTGTGCTTGTGCCGCTGTGCGAACTGTCGCCACAGTGGCGACATCCGTTGAGCGGGCTCACTGCCGTGGAAATGCTCGAGAGGCTGCGGAAAGCCGACAAATGTGACAAAAAATAGGCTTTTATTATGAATTTTTCAAATTTCGGCATTGCTGGAAAACATATAAAATGCGTAACTTGCGCATCCCTAAAAACAGAACGAGCAAATGAAGATAGGAACAATTGACCTTGGCGAACGCCCAGTGCTTCTGGCACCGATGGAAGACGTGACCGACCCGTCGTTCCGCCTTATTTGCAAAGAGCAAGGTGCCGATATGGTCTACACCGAGTTTGTGTCGGCCGACGCCCTTGTGCGCAACATCAACAGCACTACGCGCAAACTTCACACCAACGCTGCCGAGCGGCCTGTGGCTATACAGATCTACGGCAAGGAGGTGGAGCCGATGGTGGAGGCGGCAAAGATTGCCGAAGCCGCCGGACCCGACGTGATCGACATCAATTTTGGCTGCCCGGTGAAGAAGGTGGCCTCGAAAGGTGCCGGCGCGGGAATGTTGCGCGATGTGCCTAAACTGCTGGAAATCACCCGCCAGGTGGTCAATGCTGTCAGCCTTCCCGTAACGGTGAAGACCCGTTTGGGCTGGGACTGTGAAAACAAGATTATCACCACCCTCGCCGAGCAGTTGCAGGACTGCGGCATCAAGGCGCTCACCATCCATGGCCGCACCCGCAGCCAGATGTATACGGGCAGCGCCGACTGGAGCCTCATTGGCGAAGTGAAGCGCAACCCACGCATCACCATCCCGATTATCGGCAACGGCGACATCACTACGCCTCAGCAGGTGGTCGATGCCTTCGATCGCTATGGTGTTGACGGAGTGATGGTTGGCCGCGCGTCGATAGGCGCTCCGTGGATTTTCCGCGAGATGAAGCACGCACTGCTCCACGCTGGCGAGCCGCTGGAAATCAGCAATGCGGAGAAGATGGCGCTGCTTCGCCGCCAGATTGCCGAGAGCATCGAAAATATCGACGAGTTTCGCGGCATTCTCCACATCCGCCGCCACCTCGCCGCCTCGCCTCTGTTCAAGGGCATCCCCAACTTCCGCGACACCCGCATTGCAATGCTTCAGGCGAAGACCCGCGCCGACCTCGAAGCGGTGTTGCAACGCATAGAAAATGAATATTTACACCTTTAGACAAATCATAACCGCACTATGAAAAGAATATTGTCAGCAATCATCGCCCTTTGCGCCATCACGGTAGCCAATGCCGCCCTGCGCACAATCAATGTGGGCGAATTCAACGAACTGGTGGTCAACGACGGCATCAACGTGGTCTATTCCAACGCCAAGGACTCTGTCGGCCTCGTGTCGTTCGATATCGAGCGCCAATACACGTCCTACATTATGGCGGAGCGCTCCAAAGGCAAACTGAAAATCGTGCTCGACCCGGCGGCTGCAGCGCTGAAGACGCTGCCTACGGTCTACGTCTATTCGTCGTATCTCTACAAGGCTGAAAACTCGAAAGACAGCACCCTCACCATCCGCAACGTGGCTCCGGGCGCGAAAGTCGACATCACGCTCCAGGGTAACGGCAAGATTATTGCCCGCAATCTCGACGCCGTGAACATCAGCCTGCGTCTGCTCACGGGCAAAGGCACTATCATAGCCTCTGGCAAGTGCGACAACCTTACGGTGAGCAACGTTGGCACAGGCGAAATCCAGGCCGACGAGGTGACTGCCAAGAATGTGAAAGCATCGCTCATGGGCACGGGCACTATCGGTTGCTCGGCTTCCGAAACACTGTCGGTGAAGGGCCTCGGCTCGGGAAAGATTTACTACATCGGTAAGCCGGTAATCACCAAAAGCAAACTCTCCAACGTGAAGATTGTACAACTCGAAGGCGGCAATGAGGAAGAAGCCCCCATTGCCAACGTGACCGACGACAACGATGCTGACGACGCAGAGACCGACAACGGCACAGGTCTGCTCGACCTCATGGAACTGCCCGACGCGGCATCGTCGGCTGTCGACCCCGACGCCAATGTGCCACAACAACGCAAACCCGTAAAGGAGTAGTCGCACAGGAATGGAAGAAACCGACCTGAAACGCAAAACCGCGCGCACTCTCAAGTGGAACACCATCGACAAGTTCGCCTCGCAGGTGTTCTACGGCATTACGGGGGTGGTGCTCGCCAATCTGCTGTCGAAAGAAGACTTCGGACTGGTGGGCGCTATGCTCGTGTTTCAGGCTTTCGCCTCACTGTTTGTTGACAGCGGCTTCTCGGCAGCGCTGATACAGAAGAAGTCGCCCACCGAGCGCGACTACTGCACGGTGTTCTACTTCAACCTTGCCATCAGTGTGGCAATCTACATCATCCTGTGGTTCTGCGCCCCGCTGATTGCCGACATCTTCGGCGACCAGCGGCTCATATCGCTATCGAGGGTGATGTTCCTGTCGTTTATCATCAACGCCACAGCCCTCGTGCAGACCAACCGCATGATGAAGCAGATGACCATGGCGCGCGTAGCGGTGGCAAACTCGCTCGGCCTTGTGGTGTCGGGTGCGGCGGGCATCTGGCTCGCCGTTGAAGGCTATGGCGCGTGGGCGATTGTGTGGCAAACGATAATCCTCGCCGCGGTGAAGTCAGGCTTTCTGTGGTTCACCACTGGCTGGTTGCCGCGCACCGGCTTCAGTTGGGCGTCGATGCGCTCCGTCTTCTCCGTGGGATGCGGTGTGATGGTGTGTTCGTTTCTCAACACGGTTTCGCTCAACGTCTACTCGTTTATCATAGGCGCCTACTACAACCTCGCCCGCCTCGGCTGCTACACGCAAGCCGACAAGTGGAGCAAGATGGGCATACAATCGTTTGCGCAGATACTCACGGCATCGTTTCTGCCCGTGCTCAGCGGCTTTCAGGACGACAAAGAACGGATGTTGCGCTCCATGCGCAAGATGAACCGCTTCACAGCCTATCTCTTGTTTCCGCTCTTTCTGCTGCTCATCATGGCAGCCGAACCCATCTTCCACATCCTCTTCTCCACGAAGTGGGATGACGCTATCCTGCTGTTTCAGATACTCGTGGCGCGCGGCATCTTTGTGGTGCTCGCAACGCTCTACAACAACTATATCCTCAGCCTCGGACGCTCGCGCGCCCTGGTGGCTTACGAGGCCGTCAAGGACGGACTGATGGTAGCAGCCATCGTGGTCACCATCCCGCTCGGTGTTACGGCAATGATATGGGGACAGTTTGTAGCCTCGCTGGTGTTCTACGTCTATGCCGTCATCGTGGCGGGACGCATCGTGGGCTATCCCACCCGCTACATCGTCACCGACGTGCTTCCCTACGCCGTCATTGCCACGGTCATCGCCGTGCCGCAATGGCTGATGCTCTCATCGGTGGAAAATCCATGGCTGTGCATCCTTGCGCAGACCGCCATCGGCTTCGCCCTCTACTATGTGGCTAACCGATTTCTCAATTCCACCATCCAGCGCGAAGTGCTCGGCTACGCCCTCGGCCGCTTCCGCAAAAAAAAGTAAACACCGACAATGCGTCAAATCCGAGACATCTCCCTCGACAGTATCTCGTTTAACCCCGTGGATAAACAGATAATCTATGTTGAGCCTCATTTTGACGAAGGCGTCAACAGGTTTGTTATCAGCAACTATGCCCGGCTGAAACAAGATTTCCGCAGGCACGGCATGGAGTTTGTCTATGCTCCTATGTCGTTGCAAAATATTGATACACGGTACTATATCCCATGTCTTGACACTCCTGTGAGGCCGAACAATGTGCGATGGCTCGCCTTTGTTGATATGCTGACCAGTCCAAGCGGCAACTGCGCAATCACGGAACCAAGCCTTGTGTTTTTCAAATGCGGGGAGATAAATGCAATCAGCATCTACGATGACAACCAAGATGCATGCTGTGCCGAGTGCTTCGAAGCCTGCATCAAGCAAATCAACGATGACTATAGTGATATTGACTATTCTCATAGGGATGAACGTCCGGACTACAGTGATGGTTTTAGTCTGTTTTTTAGGGAACCAGACCCTGATAAGGCTGACACTAGTTACGATGATGAAACGCGATGGCTTATCAGAGAAGTGGTTGACAAAATCGGCCAACTTCAGCAGCGCGGTGTCAACACTTTGTTTCTGCAGGATTTAATTGAACAGCCTGTTGAGTTAAGCCGCCTGCGCATAACGAAGGACTGGCGCATCATTCTTCCCGACTATGGATTCATGGAAATCGACATGCCTGCCTTGCCTAAGGCTGTGTACATATTGTTCTTGAAGATGGAGTCAAAGATTCGCTTCAAGGAATTGCCGGAGCATCGGGAAGAACTGTACCGAATCTACCGCCAACTTGCCCCTATTGGGACGACAACTAAGAATGAGCAGACAATTGAGGCGGTGACCGACCCGTGCAAGAACCGCATCAACGAGGTGTGTGCCAACATCCGCGAGGCATTCCTCCGCAAAATCGAGAACCGCATTGCCCGCGCCTACTACATTACGGGAGAGCGTGGCGAAGCGAAGGGTGTAAGTCTCGATAGGTCGATGATTGAATGGGAATAAAATCGCCGCAGAAACAAGCCTTGTTTCTACGGAATGCTTGCAAGGCGCAGCGACGACCAGTAAATTTGTGGAAAAACACGAATTTACTATGGAAGAAAACAAAACTCAAACCGACTTGCAACAACGGCAGCCAAAGGAATTTCACAAATTTATCAATGCCTGGCTAATCATAATATTTTTCGGCAATATGATTAGGGCTCTTTTTGCCTTTTTTAAATATTCAGACAATGTGTATATTGGATTATATACGTTCATTTTATGTGGCTTAGCGAGTTGGTTTGCATTTGAATTGCGATTTTCGAAGAAAAGAAAATGGTTTATATTACTATCCGTTCTGGCTGTGGTAAATTCAGTAGAGCTTACGTGTGTAGGAGATCCTGTACGTGCTATTATGCAAGTGTTTATACTTGTCGTGCTGCTTCTTGCGTTACGCTTGAAAAAGAATGGAAAGTCAGGATACCAAACGATGAAAATGTAAAACAAGAAAATGAGGAAAGCGATGAAGATACTTTTATTCTGGGTTGCCATAGTGCTAGTGGTAATCGTTTCTGGTGTTCTGATTACCCTTTGTGGAGCCGCTCTATTTGGGAAACCATCGACTATTATGATGTCTATAATGGCCATAATTTGGCTGGGTATAATCCGCTGGTCGTACAGTTGGCTTAAAAGGAAAATTCGCAAACAATAGACACTAAAATGGGGAAAAGTAGGGATAGGTGGGCTAAATCTCGGTTTTTTTATGAGATTTAGCCCACCTATCGGCATGTTTTTAACATTTGGCACCAGCGGAGGATTGTGGGCGGTGATTTGTGCTGCGCTTACAGCGCGCTATTCGTTAGTGCTGGCTGACCCAGGGCGCTGCCCTGGGCTATGTAGAACTAAGACTTTCAGCCTAAAGATTAGTTGGTTGCACTCGATTTGCACTATCTTTGGATAAGATAGGCTGCATCTCGGCAAAACATTTTCAAGCGAGCTTGAATGTTTTGCACTCGATTTGCACTATCTTTAAATAAGATAGGCGGCGCCTCGGAAAAGCAAAATCAAGTAAACTTGTTTTGCTCTTCGCTCGGCTTGCACTATCTTTGGATAAGATAGGCGGCGCCTCGGAAATGAAAATTGGAACAAGTTCCTTTTCATTTCGCTCGGCTTGCACTATCTTTGCAAAAATATTGAAAAATTGGACAAGAATAAGATAAAGAAATCGTTAGGGACTGTCTGCAAGATTGTCATCCCGCTGGTGATTGGTGTGGGATTGTTCTATTGGCTTTACACCAATGTCGACGTGCAACAGATGAAGGACGCGTTGCGCTCGGATGTTAACTACATGTGGATTCTGGTGATGCTGGTAATCTCCACCTTCAGCCACGTGTTCCGCGCCATGCGTTGGCGCTTGCAACTGCGCGCTCTGGGTATCAATGCTCCGCTCGCCGAACTCATCGTGTCGATTTTCGGCACCTACGCGGTCAACCTCGTGTTCCCGCGTTTGGGTGAGGTGTGGCGTTGCGGCTACATCGCTCGCCGACAGAAAGCACCGTTCACCAAGGTGGTGGGCTCGATGGTTGCCGACCGTTTGTCGGACTCGGTGACAGTGCTCACACTCACGCTCGTGACAATGGGCTTGGCATGGTCGGCGTTCTCAAAATTTTTCGATGCGTTTCCGCAGGTGAAGGACGGCATCTTCAACACCATTACGTCGCCAACCGTTTGGATTGGCATCGTGGTGGCGGTGGTTGTTGTGGTGGCGCTGTTCAAACTGGGTAAGCGCTTCGCCTTCATCCAGAAAATCGACAACGCCATTGCCGGACTGTGGCAAGGCTTCTACGGCATCACGAAGATGAAGGGCAAAGGTATGTTTCTTGTTTACACGCTGCTGATTTGGGGATGCTACTTTGCGCAACTCTATGTGTGCTTCTTCGCCTTCCCATTCACGCGCGACCTCGGCATAGTGTGCGCCCTGGTGTGCTTCGTGCTTAGCAGCATCTCGATGGGCATACCCACCAACGGTGGCCTCGGCGCATGGCACATAGCCATTATCTTCGGCTTGTCGCTCTACGGTGTGGGTAAGTTCACTCCGGGCAATCTCGACCCCAACGCTACGGCTTTCGCCATGCTCGTGTGGGGCACGCAGACGCTTCTGCTCATCGCCTTGGGCATCTATTCCTACATCTACATCGTGACCCACAGAAAGAAAAAAGTAACCGACCAATAAAAACATAGGGAAATTATGGCACTTAACATCAACGACTATTTCGACGAGAACGAGGCCGAAGAGGCCGCGGAGGCTACCCACGGAGAGGAAGCAACAGGCGAAGCGCCGCAACCGCAGCCCGACGACGAGGAAGAAACCTATCGCAAGGACTTTATCGTTACCAATAGCCAGCGCCGCCGCAAGCGTTTCCGCCGCATAGCCATCATAGCGGTCGTGGTCGTAGTGCTTGCCATCCTCGCCAACGTGCTGTTCATCTCCAAGAAGGTTGAGAAAGGCTGCATCCGCGGCTATCTGGTGAAGATGGAACTGTGCGACGGCATACTCTTCGACTCCTACGAATGCACTATGGTTGCCGACTATCCCGACCGAGTGGTCGACCCGAAGGAACTGATATTCAAGTTCTCCGTGCGCGACAATGCTCTTGGCAAGCGCATCCACAACGCCATGAAGGGCGACAGCATGCTGCTCGTAGACTATGTGCAGTACTCCATGAAGATGCCGTGGCGCGGCAACACCGATGTGCTTGTAGACAGCGCCATCGTGGTCAGTGCCAAGCCCGTGCTCCGCAGCCCAGCGCAGGTAGTAGCGGACAAAGCCGCCGCACAGAAGAACCCATAACGAAGACTTTTTTCGGTGTTTGTAGCGCCACCTACGGGGCGCAATTATCTGGAAATCAGTCATCCCCAGGCTGAAGCCTGGGGCTATCAACACGGCGTCCCGACGGGACGCTCTCCCACGCCGTTTTGCTCTCTATTGCAACCACATCTCTGCCTATTTTTAGTCCATTTAAACGCAGTTTTCTCTTTTTTGCGAATAAGCGGTGAGGGGAGGGTGTAATTTTGCCGCCAAACAAAAATCTTGATACTATGGAAAACGCAAATCAAATCTTTACTGTAGAGTTACTGCGGCTGTGGTGGCTCATTGGCGTGGTGGTGGCTGAATACGTGCTCGTGCTTGCCGCTGTGGGCGCCGACATGGCGAGCGGCATCCGCAAGGCTCGTCGGCGCGGAGAGGCTACACGAAGTCGTGCGCTGCGCCGCACCATCGACAAACTGGCGCGCTACTACAATGTGCTTGTGGTGCTCACCGTGGTCGATGCCATGCAGATTGCCGGCGCATGGTTTCTGCGTGCGGTGGAAGGCTACGGCGTGCCCACGGTGCCTGTGTTCACCCTCCTTGGTTCTATCGGTATGGCGATTATCGAGGTGAAGAGCATCTTCGAGAAAGGCTCCGACAAGGAGCGCACCGACATCGGCGAACTCCTCGACCTGCTGGAATCAGCCACGGGCAACAGTCAACTGCAGAAAATTATTGAAAACCTTAAAACTCTGAAGAAATGAAGTATTTCACCATCGACGAACTCACCGCATCGGCTACCGCCGAACGGTTTGGCATCAGAAATGTGCCTGATGCACAGCAAGTAAGTAATCTGAAACGCCTCGGAGCGGAAGTGCTCGACAAGGCACGTGAGCGCCTCGGTGCGCCCATCTACGTGAACAGCGGCTACCGTTGCCGCGAACTCAACCAGCGTGTGGGCGGAGCGCGCAACTCCTACCACATGCAAGGACGTGCCGCCGACCTCGACACCCGCGCGGGGCTCAACCGCCGCCTCTACGACATTCTCGCCACCTTGCCCCACACCGAACTGCTATGGGAGCAGGGCGGACGCTGGATCCACGTGGCTCTTTAGCGCACTATGCGCACCGTGCGCAGTAGGGGCGAGTGCGCCATGTCGTTGGGATTGGTACCCGGCACACCCTCCGGTATCGGCTCGCCGAGACGCGCGAAGGTGTCGACCCAGAACTGCGGCATCGAGCCGTCGGCAGCGCGGAAACGCATAGGCTTTGCCGTGAAGATGCGCGCCCCGCAGGCATCGACAAACGACTCCTCAATCAATTCCGAACAATAGGTTTTGCCATTGTCCGGCCGATAAGCCCAATCGTAGGGCTGTCCCAGATGGGACTCGGCGCGGGCGATGGCTTCCTTTTTAGGGTAGTCCACCGAAAGGCGCTTCACCACCAGCCCGTTTTTGGCACTGTTCAGGAAATCCTTCCACTCCGTGCGCACCACACCATCGCGCGGCGCCGCCTCGATGACATAGGGATGGCGCCGTGAGCCGGCAAACACTGCCACGTGGTCAAACTGCAGGGAATCCGCCGACGCTGTAGCGCTGACAATGGCCTGCGACATGTTGCCGCCCGACGCCACTACAAACACCAAATCGCCGCGGCTCGGCGTCCAGGCGCATGCCGATAGCATAGCCCCCGCCGCCAAGGATAGAAGTAGCCTTTTTATCGTCGTTTTTCGTATCATAGTCACCTTGCAAAGTTACAACAACTTTCGGAGAAGCCCTCTCCTGGCCGCGACTTTGGATTTCGGCGGCGCATTTTTTGGAAAATTGCGGAAAAATGCCGAATATTGCAAAAAATATGGAAAGTACAAGACAAGCAAAAATTGCACGCCTGTTGCAAAAAGAATTGAGTGAATTGTTCCGTCGCCAAACAGCCGCCATGGGCGGAGTGTTGGTGTCGGTGAGTGCCGTGCGCGTATCGCCCGACTTGAGCATCGCCCGTGGCTATCTGAGCATCTTCCCTTCGGAAAAAGCCCAGGAAATAATCAAAAACATCAACCAAAACGCCAAGAGCATACGCTACGAGTTGGCGAAAACTCTGCGCTACCAGTTGCGCAAAACCCCTGAACTGTCGTTCTTTATCGACGACTCGCTCGACTATATTGAGCACATCGACAACATTCTCAAGCAGGACACTGCCCTTCATCGCGACGACGCAAAGGAGGAGGAATAACGCCAAGCAATGAAACTGTTGCCGCTGAAAATCGCTCTGCGCTATCTGCTGTCGAAGAAATCGCATACTGCAGTGAGCATCATCTCTGTTATAGCCGTCTGTGCGGTGGCTGTGACGGCAATGGCGATGATTTGCGTGATGTCGGTGTTCAACGGCTTCAACAAGTTGGTCGACAGTAAGATGTCGAGCCTCGAGCCAGACATCAAGGTGTCGGCGGAGCGCGGCGTAATCAACGATGCCGCACAGATAATCACCAAGATAAAGAAGGTCGACGGCGTGGACATCGCCGTGCCGACCATCACGGAGAGTGCCCTCGTGATTTACGGCACTCGCCAAATCCCAATAACCCTCAAAGGCATAACCGCCGACTACGACCGGCTTACCGACATCCGTCGGCTCATAAAGCCCGATGGCGCATTTAAACTCACCGAAGGCGAGACCGACTTCGCCGTGATGAGCATCGGTGCCGCCTCAACGCTCGGTGCAGTGCCCGGCTACGACCCAGTGTGCTACATCTACGCGCCGCGCCGTGTGGGCGCCGTCAACGTAGCCAATCCGGCAACCGCCTTCGTACGCGTCCCAACGTTTGTGAGCGGAGTGTTTGAAGTACGTCAGGGCGCCTACGACCAGAACTACGTGTTTACCTCTCTGCGTGCCGCGCGCACCCTTCTCGACTACACCACCGAGGCAACCGCCGTTGAAGTGCGCCTTGCCAAGGGCGCAAGCGAAGACGCCGTGATGGCAGGCATAGCCAAGGCGGTGGGCAACGGATATAAGGTTGAGAACCGATTGATGCAGCATAGCCAGTCGTTGAAGATGATCAACGTGGAGAAATGGATATCGCTCCTTCTGCTCGTGCTCATCCTCGTGGTCGCCTCGTTCAACGTGATTAGCACGCTTGCCATCCTCATACTCGAGAAAAACCAGAGCATAGCCACGCTCCATAGCCTCGGTGCCGATAACCGCATGGTGTCGCGCATCTTCATAGCCGAGGGATGGCTCATCTCCATCATCGGTGCCGTGGCAGGACTTGCCGTCGGAGTGGCACTGTGCTTCCTTCAGCAGCAGTTCGGATTTATCCGCTTGAGTGCCGACACGAGCAACCTTGTGGTGAGCACCTATCCCGTGGCAGTCAGCGCTGCCGACGTGGCGATGATTTTCGCCATCGTGGCAGTGGTAGGACTGTTGGCATCAGTGGTCACGACAAGTGCCATGAGGGGCTATCTACGCAAATAGAAATCAAAAAAACTACAAACTTATATGGACAAACTCAAACTATTTTTCATCTTGCTGGCACTCACTGCCACAATCTCGCTGTCGGCGCAGTCGCGCAGCGTAAACCTGACAATAAAGGTGACCGCCGAAACTGGTGAATCGCTTAGCGGACAGCAGTTTGTGCTGGAACAAACCGACTATAGCCTCACCTATGGCTCCTCCGAGACAGTGCTAAATGCCAACGGCGAATGCACCATAAAGGTGTATGCCGGCAACCACCGCATCACCGTGAGCCGCAGCGGCTATGCCACACTGACTCACGATTTCAACGCCTCTGCCGATATGACTGAGACTTTGACGCTGAAAGAGGCAGTGCGCAACCCGTTTGCCCTCAAGACGAAAGAAACCCACGACCCAGTGACCGGACTCAACAGCGTGCGCCTGTCGTGGAACCGCGAAGACCCAGTGTTTTTCGACGATTTCGAGAGTTATGAGCCATTTGCCATAGAGTTCAGCCCTTGGACGGGTATCGACGGCGACCACGCCGCAGCAGCACCTCTGCAGGGCTCTTATCCTAACCGTGCAACACTTCAGTATGCGCAGATCATCAATCCGCTGACCGTAGAGCCGTCGTGGTGGAGCGAATATCCAGTGCTCCGCGCCTATAGCGGCAAGCAGTATGCCGGCTTTGTGCGCACCAGCGGAGGCAGCGCCAACGACGACTGGCTGATTTCGCCCGCCATCACCATAGGCACCGACAACATTGTGCGCTTTATGGCGAAGGCAGCCGACGTGTATAAAGAGCGCTTCGAGGTGGGCATCACCACTGTCGACAACCCCGATGCCAGCGACTTCGACATCATCTCGTCGGGCAACTACGAAACTGTTGACTATACCGAATGGCACGCCATGCAGTACGACCTTTCGGCCTATGCCGGCGAGACGGTGCGCATTGCCATCCACTATATTGGCGACCCGAGCAACGGCGGCGCATTTATGCTGATGGTCGACGACTTCTTTGTGGGCCAGGCCGACTACTATGCCGACGACGAGGCATCGACAGTGTCTATCCGCTCGGCGCTCCGCTCGCCAGCCAACCCCAACGAGCGTTTCTATGTCTATGCCGATGGTGTGAAAGTGGCTGAAACGGAGTCGTACCACTACGACTTCCCAAAGATGGCTGCTGGCAAATATACCTTCGGCGTGAAGGCGGTGTACAAGAATGCCGAGAGCGACATCGTGAGCGAGGAGTTTACCGTTGGCGGCGGCGAATACTATCCGCTTACGGTCAATATCTCAGCCAACGACGGCGAGACACCCGTGGGTGAAACCCTTGAGTTGCTCAACAAAACCACTACGGAGTCGTTCTCCGTGGCAATCACTGGCGGTGCAATGACCCTCCAGTCGGTGCTTGCAGGCGACTACCTTATCTCGCTCGATGCCGACCGCTACGGCCATTGGAGCAGCGAGGTGACAATCAACAAGGCTACGCAGGTTAATATCAACCTTGTGGAAACAATCACCGACCCCTACAACATCACCGTAACACAGAGCGACAACGAAGACAATCCGAGCCTCGTTGACGCAGAGGTGCGCTGGAACCAGGATCTTGGCTTTAGCGACAGTTTTGAGGACTACGACGACTTTGCCACCAACTTCGGCGACTGGACATCGATCGACAACGACCGCCGCGTGGTCTATCCGATAGCCCTCGGCTCGCAGTCGAACATCGTCAACTTCCCAGGCGCAAGCACCACCACCAATCCAGCGGCAATAGCCCCGATGGTGTTCAACCCCTACCAGACCCAGCCTGCAATGGCGCCTACCGACCCGGCAGTGATACCGCCGACAGGCGAAAAGAGCGTGATATTCTTCTCGCCGCAGCAGTACACCGCCGACAAGTGGCTCATCGCCCCAGCGCAGGACATCCGCGACGGCTACGAATGGAGTTTTGCGGTGAAGGCCTACAGCAACTATCCCGAAACATTTGAACTCTGCATAGCCACAAGCAACGACTACACGGCAATGACCGTGCTCGACCGCATCACACCGTCGTACAGCGCATGGCAGGTCTACTCCATCGACCTGTCGGCATACGCCGGACAAACGGTCTACGTGGCGCTCCACTACGTTTCCAACGACGCATTCTTTGCGCAGATCGACGACTTCTATATCGGACCGCGTGAGGCCACTGCCGACAATGTGGGCAATGTGCAGAACTATCAGGTATATCTCGACAATGCCCTTCAAGGCACTACCGACAACACTCATTTCGCTCTCCAGGGCATCAGCCGCGGCGAGCATACAGTGGGCATCCGCGCGGTCTACAAGTCGGGCTCGTCGAAGACTGTAGAGTACACCTTCAACGCGCAGGGCGCAGTATCCGATGTTGAGGCGTCGGCAGTGAAGGTGGCAGCCGGCAAGGGTTTCATTAGCATCCTTGGCGGCGAAGGCGCTCGCGCAACGGTTGTGAGTGCGTCAGGTCAACAGGTGGCAACGGCGGTGCTCACGGGCAACACACGCGTGGCTCTCGCTCCGGGATTCTACGTTGTGAGCATCGGCGGCAAGTCGCAGAAGGTGATTGTGCGATAGATTTTGTATCTTTGCAACTATGGCAAGTAAGACATACGTTGTGTTTGTCGGGCGGGAGCCTGGCATCTGCGAAGACTGGGAAGAGTGCAGGGCGAGGGTAGAAGGCTATCCAGGTGCCCGCTACAAGTCGTACCACTCGCGCGAGGAGGCAATCATGGCCTACCGCGAGAGTGATGAGTCGGCGTCGATGCTGATGCGCAACATCTCGCGCCATCTCAACGAGGAGTCGACCGATGCCGTAGATGTTCCGCAGACTTCGGCAGCGCCGAGCAAGGTCACAAAGCCGCAGGGCGGAGGCTATCCGCCGGCGGTGATTACCAACGCCATTGCCGTGGATGCCGGATGCATGGGCAATCCCGGGATAATGGAGTATCGTGGCGTGTATATCCAAACGGGACAGGAAATCTTCAAGGTGGGTCCCTACAAGGACGGCACAAACAACATTGGTGAGTTTCTTGCCATTGTCCACGGGCTAGCATTGCTGAAGCAGAAAGGTAGCAACATCCCCATCTACAGCGACAGTATGACGGCGCAGAAATGGGTGCGCGACCGCAAATGCCGCACCCAGTTGAAGCCAACAGCCAACAATGCCGTGCTCCTCGAACTGGTGAAGCGCGCCGAGGCGTGGCTTGCGCAAAACACCTACACCAACCCCATCATCAAGTGGGAAACCAAACTTTGGGGCGAAATCCCCGCCGACTTCGGCAGAAAATAAGAGTGCATCCGTATGGAAGTGTCGCTTAAGGATATTTGTGAGCGCAGCGAGGTGACCATGAGTGTGGTCGACTTGCTGCGCTTTGAGTTGCCTCTGCTGCTCGACGATGTGCCCGAGGGCTGCCGACTCAGTGCCGAGGCGGTGATGATCGATGCCCAGCGGCATACCATACGCTTGGGCGAACTGCCTTGCGGCGAGGGAAATGTCGTTGCCGACTATGGGCGCTTGCTGATGCTTGCGCTCCGAGCGGCAGAGGTGAAGCCAAAGGCGCTGAGACGCATCGCTGAGCAATGCATCGCCGGTGAGATTGCCACCCCGCCAGAGTTGCGGCTTGCCGTAGAGCGCCGCGCCGCCCATTCGGTCCATGCCGCCATCGTAGCCGTAATGCTGGTGCTTCTCGCCATGCTCTACATCCTTTTCCGCCTGCAGTGAAAGGAGCACGAAAGCAACTTTACTGTTCAATTTCAAGCATGTCGAAGAACATCAAGCGTGTGTGGTCATCGTCATCTTCCTGCGTCAATTGGTTAAAACCATTCTTCTCGTAGAAGGGAATTGCTGATATATAGGCATCGACTGTAATGTAGCGGAATGCTGAATGACTAATGATCGAATTGAGTCGTTTATTTAGGTTGTCCATCAACTCGCTCCCGAGATTGAGTCCCCGATAATCAAGCGAAACGGCAAAACGACCAATTTTGACGCACGGATAACTTCTGAAACGTTTACCCTCTGGAAAACTGTTTTTAATCTTCTTCCATTTACTATTTGTCGTTTCCAAACGGCTAATCTTGTCATTCAATAGGCAAAAATATGCAGCAATACGTCCATCGTCTTCCAAGATGAACGTATTGGCTATCCGTTTCTGTAGAAAATGCTTTGCATCTTCAAGAAGGAATTCGTTCAGGTCGCTGTCTCCACAGTCAAAACCTGTCAACTCATAGTCGAGTGTCAATGGTACTAATTTCATCGTTTACCAACAAAATTCAATTTTGTGTTTGGCGTTGGCAATGCGTTTGTCGAGTTGCTTGCGGTTTTCAGCACGCTGCTCTTTCGACATCTGCTCCACCTTTGTTGCTCTTTCTGCAAATCGGGCAGCATCAGCACCATAGAGA
>CAVEIP010000012.1:0-32482 GCA_963615935.1 [Ruminococcus] lactaris
GTTCTGGAAGGATCTCCGCAAGGCGTGCGACAAGCATGGCGTGGTTCTCATTGCCGACGAAATTCAGTCGGGCTACGGTCGCACGGGCAAATTCTTCGCGCATCAGCACAGCGGCATCAAGGCCGACATCGTGACCATGGCGAAGGGCATTGCCAACGGCTACCCGATGAGCGCCATCATCATCAACCCGAGCATCAAGCCGGTCTACGGTATGCTGGGCACTACCTTTGGCGGCAACCACCTCGGTTGCGCCGCAGCCATCGCCGTGCTCGACATCTTCGAGAAGGAGCGCCTTGTTGAGAACGCTGCCGCTATGGGCAACTACTTGATGGAGCAACTGAAGAAAATCGACGGCATCAAGGAGGTGCGCGGACGTGGACTGATGATTGGCTTGGAGTTTGACAAGCCTGTAAAGGAATTGCGCTCGCGTCTGCTCTTTGAGCAGCACGTGTTTACCGGCGCATCGGGGCAGAACGTAATCCGCCTGCTTCCGCCGCTGGTGCTAACTCGCGAGATTGCCGATGAGTTTATCACCAGATTGAACGCATTGCTATGAGCGTGAACAAAGTAATCCTGATAGGCAACGTGGGCAAGGATCCCGAGGTGCGCTATCAAAGCGAGGGCAAGGCAATAGCCAGTTTCTCGCTTGCCACAACCGACCGCGGCTACACCACTGCCAGCGGCGTAGAGGTGCCGGAGCGCACGGAGTGGCACAACATCATCATGTGGGGCAAGAACGCCGAACTGGCGGAGAAATACATCCGCAAGGGCACGAAACTCTACATCGAGGGCAAACTCTGCACGCGTGTGTGGGAAGACCGCAACGCCGTGAAGCGATACACTACTGAAGTATGGGTTGAGCAGTTCGAGTTTCTCGGACAGCCGAAACAGCAGTAGGCAAGTTGTGCTTGTAAAGCAAACCGCCCCGGAGGCCTGATGGCCTTCGGGGCGGTTGTTTTAGTGTCTTTTATTGCTTTATTTCAAACCTTTGTCGCGGAGCAGGGCGTCTGGACTTGGCTTGTGGCCAGCAAAATTCTTGTAGAGCACCATCGGGTCTTCGTCGTTGCCCGATTCGAGCAGATGCTTCAGTTTTGATGCCGTTGTTGGGTCAAACGCACCGTGCTTCTGGAACACTTCAAATCCGTCGCAGTCGAGCACCTGAGCCCACAGATAGGTGTAGTAGCCTGCTGCATAGCCGTCGCTGCTGAAGATGTGGTTGAAGTAGGTTGAGCGATAGCGGAACTGGATTTCCTCAGGCATGCCGAGTTTCTTGGCTACCGACGATTCGAAGGCAGCAACGTCGAGGTTGTCGAGGTTGGTGAGTTTGTGCCATTCGAGGTCGAGCAGAGCGGCGCCAACGAGTTCTGTGTTGACAAAGCCCTGGTTGAACTTGCTTGAGTCGATGAGTTTCTGCACCAGTGATTCAGGGATAACTTCGCCTGTCTGGTAGTGGCGGGCATAGACCTTGAGCAATTCCGGCTCAAACTTCCAGTGCTCGTGGAGTTGCGATGGGAACTCAACAAAGTCGCGGTCCACATTTGTACCCGCGTTGCCTTTATACTGGCAGCGGGTGAGCATGCCGTGGAGGGCGTGGCCAAACTCGTGGAACATTGTTTCCACTTCGTCGATGGTGAGCAGCGCAGTCTCGCCGGCGGCAGGCTGAGTGAAGTTGCCCACGTTGTAGACTATAGGACGCTTGCCCTCGGTGCCGTTGGCTTCCTGGAACACAAACATCCATGCGCCCTGGCGTTTGCCCTTGCGCGCATAGTAGTCGGTCATGAAGGTGGCGATGTGCTTGCCTTCAACATCGGTCACGTCGTAGACCTTAACGTCGGGGTGATAGATTGGTGTGTTGGTTATCTCCTTGAAAGTCAATCCGTAAAGGCGGTTTGCCATCGTGAAGATGCCCTTGCGCACGTTGTCGATAGGGAAATAAGCGCGCACATCGTTTTCGTCGAAGTCGAACTTCTCCTTTTTCACCTTCTCGGCATAGTAGTAATAGTCCCAAGCAGCGATTTTGAAGTTGCCGCCGTGGTTGTCGACATACGCCTGCATATCAGCGATTTCCTCTTTCGATTTCTTAACTGCAGGCTTCCAAATCTTCATCAGCAAATTCTCAGCAGCCTTCACTGTTTTCGACATCACGTTGGCTGTCTGGAAGTCGGCATAGGTCTTGTAGCCGAAGATGTTGGCTTTAGCCTTGCGCAGGCGCAGGATTGTGGCAATCTGCTCCTTGTTGTCGTATTGGTTGCCGTTGTTGGCGAGGTTGATGTAGCCCTTGTACATCTTTTCGCGAAGCGCGCGGTTGTCGGCGTAGGTGAGGAACGGCAAGCGGCTTGGCGCACGCAGAGTAAACACCCATTTGCCTTCCAATCCGGCAGCCTTTGCCTCGTCGGCAGCCTGAGCGATGCTCGATGCAGGAAGACCCGCGAGGTCGCTCTCGTTGTCGACAACCATTCGCCACTCGTTGGTGTCGTTCACGATGTTGTCGCCAAACTTGAGGTTGGCGGCAGCCAACTGCTCGTTGATTTTCTTCAGTTCTTCCTTCTTCTCGGCAGAGAGCAAAGCGCCGCTGCGCACCATCTGCTTGTAGTATTTGTCGAGCAGACGCTCCTGTGGCTTGGTGAGGTTAAACTTCTTGCGATTGTCGTAGACCTTCTTCACGCGGTCAAACAAGCGCTCGTTCATCATAACCTCGTCGCTGTGCTTGGAGAGCATAGGAAACACCTTTTCGCCGAGCGCTTGGAGTTCGGGCGTAGAGATGGTTTCGTAGAGGCCGTTGAACACGTACGACACGTTTTCGAGCAACTGTCCGGCGTTGTCGAGCGCCACGATAGTGTTGTCGAAGTCGGGCAATGCGCGGTTGTTGATAATTGCTTCAATCTCCTGGTTGTGCTGGCGGATGCCTTCCTCGAAGGCTGGCAGATAGTCGTCGTTGGTGATTTTCTCAAACGGCGGCATGTTGTAGGCTGTGCCATAAGGCGCCAAAAATGGATTTTCGGCTTTCATTTTAGTTGCGGGTAAAAGCAGAAATGCCGAGAGGCATAACGCTGTTACTGTCAATCTGCATTTTTTCATACTCTGTTTATTTATGTTGTTTCGTTTTCTTTTCGATCTTGAAGTCGGCAATCACCGGATAGTGGTCGGACACGCGCGATGTGCCGCGGCGGCAATGCACCGCCTTAAACCGCCCGCCGGAGTAGAGGATATGGTCGATGTGGAAGTAGAAACGGTTTCGGTTGTAGGTAATCACCGGACCCGTGCCGCCGTCGCAATAGGCATCGTTGAAGTCGCCGCGGACGGTGAGGTAGGCATAGGAGTAGGGCGTATCGTTGAAATCGCCGCAAATCATTATCTCGGCATCGGGATGCGCAGTGTGGAGGCTATCGGCCTTCTGGCGCAGTTCCTCAGCCTGTGAGGCGCGGTTGTTGAAGGCGTGGTTCAACTTGGTGAGCAGTTTTGAGCGCACACCCTTTATCGACTTCTTCTCCGACGGGGAGGTGAGTTGCATGTAGATTTTCTTGTCCGACGGCGTGAGGCCGATCGACTCGAGGTGGGCGTTGATTACAAACATCTGCGTGCCTTGCACCTTAGTTTCGTAGATGGCGTAGCAGTAGTATTCGTTGTTCTTGTACGACGAAATCAGGCGTACCGGCGTTTTCGACATCACGCTGAGCGACGTCTCGTTGGCGGTGTTCATGTACGGATAGATTTTCTGCAACTCCGCCCATTGCTCCGCGCTGGAGGTGCAGTGCTTGAACAGCGGCACGGTCGTCGATTCCTGCATGCACACGAAGTCGGGCTCATACTTCATCACCTCGTCGAACACCGAAGCCTTGCCGCCGTCGGGGTCGACCATGTGGAAAGTGTTGTAGGTCATCAGCCGGAAATCGTGCATCTTCGAGCCGAAATTCAGCGGGCAGAACGCCAGCACCTGCGGCAAGGTCAGCGCCAGCGCCGCTGCTGTGACCCACAGCCGCCGCCATCCGAGAAACGCCCACACCACGGCAAACGCCAGCAGCAGGCATAGCATCACCGGGTAGGCGAGCCCAAGTACGGCGATGTAGCCAACGTAGCGTGGGTCTACGTGTCCGGCATACGCCGACAGCAGATAGACAGCCGCCACCGCTATATTTGCCCAAAATACGGCTTTTCCAGCAAAAAATTTCGTAATCTGCAGTATCATTTCTCTATGTGTTCACTAAGCCATTTAAGTTCGTCTTTTTCCTTCTTCGAGAGCGACGCGTAGCCCGAGATGCGCACCTTGTCGAGCAAGTCGTCGAGGCGCCCCTCGTCAAACACCCGCTTCTGGTGCAACGGCGGTAGAACCACAGCCTTGCGGCGAGCAGGACGACGCAGCCATCCTCGCAGATGAGCCGCCATAACCAGCCCTACAACGATGCCCCCCGCGTGGGCTGCGTGGGGGCAGAGCGACGCTGCGCTTGCCGGGGTGAGCAACAGGGCGAAAGCCACGAAGAAGAGTGCTATCCACTTGATGGCAACCATGCCGAAGAGCCACAGGTTGATGCGGTAGTCGGGGCGCGTTGCCACGGCGGTGGCGGCAACTGCCATCACCGACGCCGACGAGCCGACAAGCCCTACCGATGGCACAGCCGAGGCTACAGCCAGATAAGCCACGGCGCCGGCAACGCCTCCTGCGAGGTAGGCCACCACAAACTGGCGGCTGCTTGCCATGTCGAGGAAGACGATGCTGAAACAGTAGAGCCACAGCATGTTGCCGAGGATGTGGAAGAAGTCGAAATGCACAAACATGTAGGTGAGCAGCGTCCACGGGTGAAGGGCTGCCTGCTGCCACGATGGCGGCAGCATCAACAGCACACTCGGGTCGGCAAAGCCGCAGATGCGCGCGAGAATCGCCACGAGGTGAATCACGACAAACACCGCCACATTCGCCAGAATGAAGCGCACCGCCACCGACTTGCTGTCGACGAAGTTGCGTATGTTGCTAATTGTAGCCGTCATTGCGAGTGATTATGCCTTTTTTCTTCCAGTAGAGTATCAGCAAGAGGCCGAAGAGCAAGCCGCCGAGGTGGGCGAAGTGGGCAACGCCGCCTTGGATGCCGCTCACGCCAAACAGGAGTTCGAGCAAGCCGTAGCCGATGACCATGTATTTAGCCTTGATGGGCACAGGCACGAAAAACAGGTAGAGCGGCGCATTGGGGAAGAACATGCCGAATGCCAACAGGATGCCGAACACGGCGCCCGAGGCACCTACCACCACGTTCATGTCGAGATATTCCATCGTCGGAATTGTAATGCCGTTGGGGAACGTAACGCCGTTGTAGTTGTCCACGATAGGCTGCAGATTGTAGGCAAGCACGGCTTCCTGCACGAGGGCGGCGCCGATGCCGCACACGAAGTAGTAGGTGAGGAAGCGTTTTGTGCCCATCACCTGCTCGAGGATGCGCCCGAACATGTAGAGTGAGAACATGTTGAAGAACACGTGGGCAATGCCGCTGGTGTCGTGCATAAACATGTAGGTTACGAACTGCGCTGGGTTGAAGTGCGGCGCACTGAAATAGTGCAGACCGAGATACAGCGACGCGTCAAATCCGAAAAAGTTGTCGAACACCGACGTAACCACCCATATCAACACGTTGATGATGAGCAGATGGCGTGTTGCCGGGGGCATAGCCTTGAGAAAATTATAGTTGCCGTTCATATAAATGTTTTTCTAAAATGTAGAGCAAACCTGATGCCAAACTGCCGCGCCCCGCGATGGGCTACTTCAGGTTGACGTAGAACTTGAAGCACCGGGTGGCATCGTAGCGCGGAAGCACCATCAGTTGCACGTCCTTTGTGCGGTCCACAAGCGAGTCGGTGCCTTCGCCCACGGAGAATCCTGCCTCCTCGATGGCTGTTGCCACGCAGTGGCGCGCAATCTCCGGCGTGTTGTTGTCTTTGCTTAAGTGGCAAAGATACACATATTTCAGTCGCTTTGAGCATATTTCCTTCAGAAAAGCAGCGGTGTCGGCATTGTCCATGTGTCCGTTGACGGCACGGATGCGGCTTTTCAGATATTCGGGATAGGTGCCGTCGGTGAGCATACGGTCGTCGTAGTTGCTCTCAATCACCAGATAGTCCGCCTCCGTGATGTAGTGGCGGGCGCGGTCGGTGACGCTGCCGAGGTCGGTGGCAAGCACAAAATGGGCGTCGCCATACTCCACCGAGAAGCCTGAGTTGCAACTGCCGTCGTGGGGCACCTCGAAGGCAGTGAGCGTGAAGTCGCCCACCTTAAACGGTATCTCCTTGAAGATGGGGTGATGGTAGTCCTTGATGCGGCGCGAGATGTTGTGTCGGCGCAGTATGCCGTTGAGCACACGGTTGGTGCAGTAGAGCGCCATCGTCTTGTAGCGGCGCAGGAAGGTGTAGGCATAGCGGATGTGGTCGCCGTGGTCGTGGGTGAGGCAGATGCCGAGGATCGACTCTGGGCGGATGCTGTTGCGCTCCAGTTCTGCCACCACCTGCTTCATGTCGATGCCGGCGTCGATGAGGAAGCCGCCGTGCTCGTTGCCTATGTAGGAGCAGTTGCCGCTGCTGCCGCTGCCGAAACTGATGAAGCGGAAACTGCCGGTGTCGTTGGTCAGCGCAAGCGGTTGCTCGAGTTCCGATGTGGGTTGCGGGGCGGTGCGTCGGGTGTCGACACCGCCGGAAAAGACTTCAGCGCCTTCTTCGTCGTCGAAGAGCGAGCCTTGCTGATATAGCGAGTTTTGCTTGGGTTTTCTTGTCTTGTACATCTCTTCGGCGGTTATCGGTAAAGTAGGAAGATTGCTGGACGCTTGTCGTAGTTGTAGGATGCCTTTGCCCATTCGCGCACGGGACGCGTGGTGATGTCCTCGGTGGCGCCCGTCACGTCGCACGCCACGCACAGCAGCAAATCGCCGCGCAACTGCGATGCGAGTTCCGCCACGAGGCGGTTGTTGCGATAGGGCGTTTCGATGAATATCTGCGTCTGCCCAGCGGCGATGTTGCGCTCCATCTCGTGAAACTTCTTCTGGCGCTTGGCAGCGTCGATGGGCAGATAGCCCTGGAAGGCGAAACTCTGGCCGTTGAAGCCCGATGCCATGAGCGACATCAAGATGCTCGACGGACCGACCAGTGGCACCACCTTGAGGCGGCGGCGCTGCGCCATGGCAACCACGTCGGCTCCTGGGTCGGCGATGGCAGGGCAACCAGCCTCCGAAATCACACCCATGGCGTGGCCTTCGACGAGAGGGTTGAGATAGTCGCCGATTTCCTCCACGCGGGTATGCTCGTCGAGAGTGTAGAATGTGAGTTCGTCGATGTTGATAGTGCGGTCGCACTTTTTGAGAAACCGTCGCGCGGAGCGTACGTTTTCCACAATGAAATATTTTATCTCCCGCACAATCTGAAGGTTGTAGGCAGGAAGCACTTTGTCCAACGGCTCATCACTGAGCATGACAGGAATCAAATAAAGGGCAGTCTCCATATCAAACACCAAAATTACGAAAAAATAGTGGAAAAGCGGGTATGATGGCAAAAAAAGCGACGGCCCGAAGCATCACGCTCAGGGCCGCCGGCATTTTAATAAAAATAGCCAAAATATAATATATAGGGAGAATATATTATCTTACATAAGCCTTTTCGGTGCGGACGGTGCCGTCGGAAAGGGTTGCGCTGACCACATAGACGCCAGCCGTGAGTTGGAAGTCAGCCTGGAGGCGTCCGTCGGTCTGCTCGGCTGCCATGAGGCGGCCCGAAGCGTCGTAGACTGCTACGCTCATCATCGACTCTGGTTGCGAAGCCTTCACGGTGAGCAAGCCGCGGTCAGGAGAGTAGCACTTGATGGTGCATTCGTCTGCCACTTCGGTGTCGACTGAGCCGTTCACGTCGCGGTCGGTGATGAAGTAGCGGCCGTGGGCGTTGCCTTCCACTGCAATGCTTTCGCCGTCCTCGATGCGCTTGCTTGTGCGCTTGAGAGCGTCATAGAGATAGAGGTCGGTCGAGATGCCGCGGCGGCTGATGGTGAGTTGCACTGTGCCTTGGCACGATGCCAAGCCTACTGGCAGCCAGTTGATGCGGTCGGTGTTGTTGACGCTCACTGCCTTGTCCGACGCTACGGTGTAGACTATCGGAGTGTTGTCGAGGTGGCTGTCGAGGATTTCCACATCCTCGCTGTCAACGAAGTCGTTGCTTGCCATTGGGCGGCAGTTTACGGTAGCGGTGCTTTCCTGGTCGCCAGCGGTGGCGGTGATGGTGAGCAACTCGATACTGTTGTTGGACACATTGCTTGCGCCCGAAATCCAACGCTCTGCAATAACGTCTGGCTCGAAGATGATGGTGCCTGGCGTTTCGCCGTCTTTCAGTTTCACGATGAATGCGTTCATCGGAGTGACGAGCACATCGTTTTTCTTGTAGTCGGTATCGCCTTCGTCAGGTACGGCGCAGCCGGTAAGCACGCCGTCCTTCATTATCCACACCTTGCGCTCCAGCGCCGTGTTGTCGTTGATAAACTGATACATGCTGATGGTCGACGCGTATGGGTTGCCCACGAGGAAGTAGCGGTTGCTGGTGTTGTCCTGCGTGAGGCGGTACTGGATGGTCGATTCAGCCTTCGGCTCAACGATGAAGCGGTTGCAACTGTCCTTGTCGAGCACCTTCGACGTTTGCATTGAGCCGTCGGGAGCGTAGTATGTGTAATTTGTGTCGGCCTTTGGCAGACGCATCAGCGCTGTGCCGCCGGCGTTGAAGAAGTAGTCGTCGCCAACCTTCACTGCCAGTCCGCCCACACCGGCGTTGCCAGTGCTGCCGAAGTCGTAGGTCACATCGTTGAACGAGTGGCTCCATTGCTGCGAAGTGGCGCTGATACCCTCGTCGAGAGTGATGTCGGTGCCTGAGTAGTCGTAGGCTTTGATGGTAGATCCGTCGGCGAGCACCTCATTGTAACTCTTGTCCCACGCGCGCTGATAGATTGGCATGGTGATGCGGTCGTTGAGCGTGGTGTTGTAGGTTATAGGTTTGAACGCCTCGGTTGTTTGCTTGCCGTTGGCCTTAGGCACATACATGTCGCCGCTGTAGGTGTTTTTGAGCGGAGAAGAGATGAGTGTCCACTTGCCCGCCTTAAACTCGCGGTCAGCCCACGCCTTGTTGTAGACCAGATAGTTCTGGTAGAGCACCTCGCCCTCTGGTTTCAGGTAGATCTCATCGCAGGTGTTGCCGTAGAAGCGCTCGCAACTGAAATTGCCAGCACCATCGTTAGAGCCGTCGGCGGTGTCGTAGTTCCACGAGCACATCAGGTCGTACTGGATGTAGGTTGTAGCCTCACCCTTGATGTTCGACAGGTTGGTGGCGATGCCGTTGGCTGCGTTGTAGAGAATCGACGACAGGTAAGGGTAGACGCCGCCGTTCTGGATTGGAATGATAACCTTGGAGAACTTCATCGGCACGTAGGAACCGTCGGTGCGGTAGTCGGCGTAGACCGATTTGTAGAGTTCCTCTTTCGAACTGCGGGTCCAGTTGTTGTCGTTGTTCCAGTTCGGGTTTTGGGTCGTTGAGTAGAACGAGTTCCAAGTAAGGTATTCCGGCACGATGAGGAAGCGGATTGTCGACTCGCCAGGGCAGGAAACCGTACCGCTACTCGATGATGAGTCCTGGTAGGCTGCGTTGAAGGTGAGCGTGAGGTCATACCAGTAGCCCTCGTTCATGTTTTGGGCATCAGTGCCGCTGAAACTGAGGTTGATGTTGTCGCCCGACGCAATAGTGCCCGAGTTGGTCACTATAGCCACCTGATGCTCTTCCGACATGTCCCACGATGGGTCGTTGGTGTCGGTCACGTAGACAGCGCCAGTCGAAACTTTCGCTATACCGGTGTAGGTGTGGTTGTCGTCGTAGTAGGTGATTGAGTTTACAGGCACGTCGACTGAGAGCGAGCCGCCATTGACAAGCGCGTTGAGTTGCGGCTTGCCGATGCGCAGTTTGCGGTTAGGCTCGTCGGTAGGGTAGGTCACGTTGGCAAAGCCGAAGGTAACCTTTGGTCCTGCCTTGCTCAAACGGAAAGTGTAGACGAGAGCCGTAGGGCAAATCTCGTAGGTGATGCCGCCAACGGTTGTCGATGTGGCAATAGGTATGGCGTAGACCTTGAATGTGCCTGAGTTGTCCTCGAAGCCGTCAAACTCCGGCATCGTTGCCGAGGCATTGAGGCTCAGATAGCCCTTCGTACGGATGAAGTACTGAAGCACTGTTCGGTCGTTGCTTGTAAACACTCCCGATGCGTTCTTGATACCTGTTGCGGTTGGGTAGACCGTGCGGAAGTGGTTGAGAGCGGTAGCCAACTTGATGCTGTCGTACTCAGCATCGTTGAAACTTGTGCTGTTGTCGGTGTCGCAGAACCAGTCGAAACTGATGCCGTCGAGGGTCACCGTACCACCGTTGATTGGGTCGACAGTCTGAATCTTTGCAGTGATGTTGTAAGTGTTCACCTCGCCGCTTTCGCAGTCGATGCGGATGTCGGTAGCAATTTTACCGTTGGCGTCGGTCACTGTGGATGTCTGCTTTGCGATGACGTACATTTCCGAGTAGAAGGTGCACACATCGTTTGGCGTACCCCACTGTTTTGGGTTGCCGTCGGCGTCGGGGAACGATACGGAAACGTAGTACTTCACGTTCTCTTCGAGGTCGAAGTGGCGGTTGGCGAAGACAAGCGAGATGTTGCCGTACTGGTCCTTCTCGAAGCGCTTCTGGTCAGGTCCGCCGTCCTTCTCGCCCATCTCCATAGAAGCGTCGTAGGCGGTAGGAATTTCGATTATGCCGTAGTCCTCCACGTCGTCGTCATCGTCGTAGTCAAACTTCATTGGAGTGCCGTCGGCTTTGCAGATGCGGTAGAAGAGTTTGTCGTTGCCTGAGGCAATTTCCTGCAGGCTCTCATAGTCGGTGCGGAGTTTGAAGCGGATGTTGTTGAGCACCGATGTGCCGTCTTCGTCAGGACACATAGGCACGTCCTGCACCACGTCCACCTGGTTGTTGCGCATGTAGATATGCACATCGTCCACGCAGTAGTCGGCACCACTGGTGTTGGTACACATGTTGTCGATTGACAGACGGAACTTGTTGTATCTCGCCACATTGTCGTCAGCGCCGATGGTTACCTGACCGTAGACTTGATACCAAGTGTTTGTCGCGAAGTTGGAGGTGTTACCCGAGAGATTGCCGGAGGAGAACGACTGGATGATGTGGGCTTCGCCCTTGGAGTCGATGCCGTAGAGTTTAAACATCACCTGTGGATGCTCACCACCCGACGTTACGTCGCAGATATAGCCTTCGAAAATCAAGCGGGAGCCTGTGCAGAGGTTGGCGCTGAAGTCGGTGGCCACCACGCGGCGCGCTTCGTCGGATGCGTCGAAATACATGAAGTAGCCCCATTGGTTGCCGTTGGTCTTGATGTATGTGCGGTCGTAGATTGCTGTGTTTTGCCACCAGTGGTAACTTTGGCTCCAGTTCGAAATGCCAGAGAGGTTTGCCGACTTGATGATGTTATACTCGCCGTGGATTGGCGTGCGCTTACCGTCGCTTGGCCAGCCGTAACTCTGCTTGTCGTAGAGCGACGGGTAGACGTAGCCGTAGCCGCAGTTGGTCATCTCCAGAGGCAACGGAGCCATGTTGTCGAGACCGTTGGTTGGCGCCGTGTCGGTTTGCTTGTCGCTGATGTTGTCGAAGTCAATGCACTTAACCTCATGTTTCTTGTAGTTGTTCTCAATGTAGGAGTCGGAGCGGTAGCCCGTGGTGCGCTCGGAGTCCATAAGAGGATAGGTGTTTTTAAACCATATCTTGCAGTTTGCCACTGGACACTTGTTAGTACCGTTGACAAGGTAGGCAACCACATAAACGTAGTTGCCGATGGCAATCGACGGCGCTGTGGTGGAATTGCCGTCGAGGTCTTTCCAGCGGCCTGTGCCGGTGCAGCCAATCACACTCACTTCCTGAAAGATTGATGAGGTGTCATTGTTTTTGGGTGTGAGTGTGGTCCATTTGGTCTTTGTGGAGTCGTATACGCGCCACTCTACGTCCGTGGCTTGCACCACAGAGGTGGTGTTGAAATGCTCGTCGTAGATGGCGTAGGTGCTCGCCTGTGCGTCGGGGTAGTAGATGTGGTGGTTGTTGGTGTATTTCGACACCATCGGGTGGAAGTAGTATTTGTTAACTGCGGTGAGGTTCAGACGCAGGTTCATCTTAGAGTCCGACAGGCGTGCGCCGAAGTCGATTGCCCGGCCGTCCTCATGGGTGAGGTTTATCGGGTCGTGCTCCGTGACGGTGTTCATGATGTCGTTGGCGAGTTTGGCTGCCGACTGGATGTGGAAGATGCAACGGATTGACAGCGTAGGCTCGTGCTCCGGATAGGTCTTGGATGTGTAGTCAACGTAGCGGCTCACATCGCAAGCAATCGTTTCGCCCTCCCAGTCGCTACTTTCGGAGCCTGTGGGCGGCACGTAGACCACGCCGACAGTGGAGTGGACCGGGTTGGTGCCAAAAGAGTAGGCGAAGAAACCCTTGCAAACAATTTTTCCATCCTCGGCGGTTGAATAGATGGCTTTTAGTTTAGAGCCGTTGGCGGTGAGGTTGACAGCCTCGAGGTCGGTGTTGTAGTCATACCAGCGAATCCATCCCTGCGGCTCCATGCCGTCGCCGCCATCAGTGTAGTTCGCGAACGGGAGCGTGAGGGTGATGTTGCTGCGGTTGGCATCAACATAGTAGTAATAGTGCACCTCCGGGCATTTCTGGTAGCCCTTAGAGTCGAAGGCGTTGGCTTGATCCTCGGTATAAGCCTCGCCGTAGTAGTGGGCGAAGGTTGCGTTGCTGTCGGTGTCGATGGCAAGGGCGTTGCCTGCCGACATGATTGCTGCCGCAGAGAGGAAGATGTGCAGTAAACGATTGACTTTCTTCATATCGTTAGTATTGATAGTCTGTATGGATTTCTATTTTGTAGGTAATGGTGTTGCCGCCCACGTTGATTTTCATCTGGTAGAGGGCATAGCCGTTGCGCTTGGCTGCCACCGCCTCAATCATGCCCGTAGGGCGGTTGAGCCACGGAGCAGTGCTGAAGATGCTGTTGCCGCTCTCGATGGTAGGGTTCGCCTCGATGAGTGAGAGTCCCTCGGTGCCGTCGGCAAAGGTCCATCCGTCGGTGCCGTAGGCCACGGTCGAACCGTCGGCGGCAGAGATGACCTTCGGCTGGATGTGGAAGTCGCCATAGGTGCGCAGCGTTACTTTCAGCGTGCCGTTGCTGTTTTCCACCAATGGGAGTACGCCGATGGGCGTGAACGCCTTTACGTCAAACTCAATCTTGTATTCGTTGATTTTCACCACTGGCAGTGAGCGGTAGTCGTTGCGGGCAATCTGTGTCCAGTTGAGCATCGTGAAGCGTTGTGCCGCTGCGTCACCAGTCTCGACCATCAGGGTGAAATATTTCGTTGTGGTGGCTTCGCTCTCGTTGATGTAGAACGTCACGTCGCATGAATCTTTGGGAGCGAGCGTTGCGCTGCCGCCGTTGCCGTCGATGTTGGTCGTATAGAACGTGCCTTTGCTGGCAGCCTTCTCGTTGATGTTTGGCACCATAGTTTCAATGCCGCCGTCGGTAGTTGTCTTCGGGAAGAGATAAACGTTGTCTGCGCCGTTGTCGGTCACGTCGCTGATGCCGATGCGCTTGATGGTGAGATCCTCGCTGGTGATGTTCTTGAGTGTGAGGTGCATCTTCGCCACCATGCGTATCACTTCAAGACTCACGGTCTTGGTCGCAGAGGTGATGTTGACCACTTGCTTGTTGCTCATCGGGATGCCGTCGGGGAAGTCGCTCACGTCGGTCTTGTTGCCGTAGACGCTGAACGTCTGGTCGTCGAAGCCCGAAGGCAGCGTTGCCGGGAACGATGTGATGCCGTCGAGGCCCACATCGGCGCGGCGCATGTTGGCAAACGAGTAGAACGTTGTTTCGCCAGCGTCGAGCACCAGTGTGAAGCCGTCGATTTCCTTCTCGTTGGCAAGGTCGCCGCTCTCCACGATGGTGAGGATTTTGCCGTTCTGTACAACGGCGACAAACCAGTTTTTCATCATCTCGCCGTCCTCGCCGTAGGTAGGGTCGAGAGTCCAAGAGGAGCGTGTGCCGCCGGCTTTCGACGACAGACTCACTGTGACTGTTGCCTTGCCGTCGGTGTTAGGTTCGTCGGCTTCTGAGGAGCATGCCGTGAGGCATCCGAGGAGGACAGCCAGACAGCAGTATATTTTGATGCGTAACATTTTCATAGTCGCGGAGTTTAGATAATCACTTCGGGGTGGATGTAGGGAGTCCAAGGGCGCACGCTGATGGTGAACAACAGGTCTTCGCCAATCACCTTCGATACCTGGATTTTATAGATATTGTTGCGCACAGTGCCGTAGAGCATCGGGGTGTCGGCGGTTGCCGCGGTGCTGCCGTTGTTGCTGTGGCGGATGTAGTAACGATAAATCTTCTCCTTGCCGGTGGCTCCGGTCTTAGGATGATGGTTTGTTGAGTCCCACTCGTTGTCGGCGTAGTAGGTGCCGCGAAACTCTACGCCGGTGGCGTAGGTGGTGTTGTTGTCGAGTGTGGTGTTTTCCATCGTGTAGCCGAGCACGTAGAAGTTCGAGCCGGTGATGGGTTGCACGGCGTAGTTGCTGAGGTCGGCAGGGAGAGTGCCGAAATTGGTGTAGCGGTCGGCCATCGTGGTGGCAGCCGCTGCGGTTTTCTGTGTGGTCCACGGGTCGATCACGTAGTTGCCCGTGCTGGCGTCGAGGCCTTCAACCTCATCGCCGAGATAGTCGGTGCCAGTGACGGTGAGTGTGCCAGCCACGCGGTTTGCCACGCGGCGGAACAGATAACTGTTGGCGCTCATACAATTGATAGGGCCGGCGTATTTCATCACCAGACCGCCAGAGGTCTTGGTTACCCCGCCCGACTCCACAACGGCGTCGTAGACATAGCCGCCGAGGCTGGCGTCGTAGGCCGCGTTGGGCAGGAAGTCGATGCGCGCTGCCAGACGCTCAATGTTGATTGGCACAATCACTGGGTCGTCCTTAGTGCCCTTGCCCGAGGTGTTTGACTCGGTGATTACGGCATCCTTCTGCGACGACATCATGAAGTAGTCGAAATTCTCAGGCTTGCCGCTGTTGGTGTGCCATTGAGCCGAGCCGGCGAGCAGGTCGCGCACCTCGGCGATGGTCTTGCCGATAAAGTAGTCGGCGGTTTGGTCGGTGTTGGTAATAGCGAGTGCGTGGTAGCGCTGACTGTTGATGAATGCCAACGGACATTCGCGCGCCTCGGTGGTGTAGTAGCGACCCGTCGACGTGTATTGCTCGGTGAGTTCGCTGCTCTCGAAGCGAAGAGCCTGGATAATCTTTATGGAACTTGCCATCGCGTCGCTCATGTTGAGGTCGGCATCGTTGTAGCCGTCGGTGGTGTAGAGCAGAAGCACTACGTTGTCCACCCGGCTCTCGTTGTCGGTGGCCGACTCGCGAGTTGCCGCGCGCGACTTGGCTGGATTGTTGCTGTCGATGTTGATGATCAAAGAAATGTAGCGTACGTCTTTGTTGTTTTCGATGTCGCCGTCCGACTTGCAGGACGAAACAAAGCACAACAATGACATAAGCATAAGAATTGCTAATGGACAAAGTCCTTTACGTTTCATTTTTCTCCCAATTAGTTTGCACTATACCGCCTTCGTGCTGTAGGTCCCTCGGAATAAATCTATTTTGGCTATGTTTCTACGGTAGGAAGGACTTCGGCTTAATTACGATGGCTATAGTGTGCTATTTTTACAAAAAAATCCCGCAATTTCATTACAGGATTTGAAATTTTGCGCTTCAAGATGGACTTGAACCAACGACCCCCTGATTAACAGTCAGGTGCTCTAACCAACTGAGCTACTGAAGCGGGTTGCTTTTGTTTTGCGATGCAAAAGTAGTGTGAAGTTTCTAATTGTGCAACATTTCGCGTGAAAAAAATCAATATTTTTTTTAATAGGCGATAAATTTGACGGCATTCTATAACGGAATTGTGTAAAAAGCAGTAATTTAGCGGTCAAATTTCGAAAAAGGAAAATTATGAAACTCAAATCGGGATATTTCGTTGCGGCGGCTCTTTTGGCGCTGGTTGTGCCTTCGCTGATTGCTGCAACCGCCAAAAACGACAAGGCTGCCATTGCGCGCAACATCACTGTGATGAACTCTCTCTTCAAGGAACTCAACACCCGCTACGTTGACTCTGTCGACGCCGACAAGGCGATGACCACCGCCATCAGCGCGATGCTCGAGGAACTTGACCCATATACAGAATATATAACCGCGAGCGAGGCCGACGAGTTTATGGCTATGTCGACCACTGGCGAGTACGGCGGCATCGGCTCGGTGATTATGCAGAGCAAGGCGGGCGGCGTGCTCGTGAGCGAGCCTTACGAGGGTAGCCCTGCCGCTGTGGCTGGACTGCTGCCGGGCGACAAGATTGTGCGCATCGACACGTTCAACACCGCCGGTTGGGACACCAAGAAGGTGAGCGACCACCTGAAGGGTCAGGCTAACACCCCTGTGCGTGTGGTGGTGGAGCGCCCGTATGTGGACGACAGCGTGAAGACATTCGACATCGTGCGCCGCAAAATCCAAATGCCGTCGGTACCGTATTACACGGCGCTGAAGAATGGCATCGGATATATCCAACTCACCAAGTTCACTGAAACATCACCCGACGAGGTGCACGACGCACTCGTGTCGCTGAAGCGCGACAAGGGCATCACTTCCCTTATTCTCGACCTCCGCGGCAACGGCGGCGGCTTGGTGGAGAGTGCCATAAAGATTGCCAACTACTTTGTAGACAAGAATACAGAGATTATCCGCACCAAGGGTCGCACGAAGGCCGATGAGAAGATTTACAAGACCACGGCGAAGCCCGTTGACACGCAGATTCCGCTGTGCATCCTCGTGGACGGCGGCTCGGCATCGGCGTCGGAGATTGTGACGGGTGCGATGCAGGACCTCGACCGCGCTGTGGTGGTGGGCAGCCGCTCGTTTGGCAAAGGCTTGGTGCAGAGCACCGTGCCGCTGGCGTTCGACAATATGCTGAAGGTGACCACCGCCAAATACTACATACCCAGCGGCCGCCTTATCCAGGCCATCGACTATTCGCACCGCGACGCTGAGGGCAACGTGCTCCGCACGCCCGACAGCCTCACCAACGTGTACCACACGCTCCACGGCCGTGAGGTGCGCGACGGCGGCGGCATCACGCCCGACGTGACGGTGGAATGGGACAAGATGAGCCGACTCACCTACAATATCTATGTGGACAACTGGGCATTTAATTTCGCCACCAAATACCGCGCGGAGCATCCTACCATCTGCCCGGCGGAGGATTTCGTGGTGACCGACAGCATCTTCAACGACTTCAAGCGGTTTATCGACCCTAAGAAGTTCAACTACGACAAGGTGTGCGAAACTGGCCTGGCATCGCTGCGCGACGCGGCGAAGGTGGAGGGCTACATGAACGACTCTACGAAGAAGGCGTTCGATGTGCTCGAAGGCCTTCTCAAGCACAATCTTTCGCAGGACCTCGACAACAACCGCGAGGCCATCGAGGATATCCTTGCCATCGAGATTGTGGGTCGCTACTACTATCAGCGCGGCAAGGTGATTGAGTCGCTGAAAAACGACAAGGGACTCAATGCTGCAGTCAAGGTGCTGAGCGACATCTCTGAATACCACCGCCTCCTTTCTCCCGCCAAAAAGACAAAGAAGAAATAGTTAAAACGGTGAATTAACACTGTTAAGATTAAGCCATTCAGCGCTTCTGCGGTCATAGATAGTGAGACCCGTAACTTGAAGTTTCACATTCAAAAACTCGTGACCTATGAAACGGAACGTAATCGCAGCAGCGCTTTTCTCGGCAATGGCAACTGTAACCGCCTTTTCGGCAGCAGGCGCATCGTTTGAGACCCAATACGAAGCAAAGTCGGTGATGGTGAACAACGGCTATCGCTCAACAGAGAAATATGCCAACTACGACCAGTATTACCAACTGATTGGCAAGAGCAGCGACGGTTACCAGATATGGGCGTTGGATTTTACGCCAGCCCACGACAAGGCGTACGACTACGGAAAGTGGAAAATCAACGGCGGCGACTATATCAGCACTAATGTCGACACGTTTGATGAAAACTGTTGCTATAGCCTTTCTAGCAACTATGGAGGCACTGTGGTAAACCGCTACCGTTCGATGATTAATGTGTGCAACGGCACGAAATCGGGCGCACGGTTCTGCCACTTCATGAAGCCTCTCAGCCCGACCACGGCTAAGTTTATGGTTTACCGCGTCGGCACTGAATACAGCAACTTTAATTTCGCCATCGACACCTATGTGAGGATGGCAACAGCATCGACCACCTACGACGTGGCAGGGATGAAGCACATCATCAAGGTGGCTTGGCAATTCGACAACGTGAACGAGTCGGTAATCGACAATGTGGCAATCTGCGCGCAGATGGAAGGCATCGTGTCGCCGAAGGAATTTGTGACCTACGGCAAATGCTCGGGTGTTACTGAGGTGGAAGTGCCGTGGTACATCAAGAATGTGACCATCACAGCAAAGGTTACGCCGAAGGACTGCTACAAAGTGCTTTTCCCTGGCGGTATCGACAGCGACAAGTTGACTTACAACCTTATTGCCGACGGGCTCGACTGCTCGGTTAGCGTTGACGACCTCCGCGGCGGCTATGACAACGACTACGGTACCTATAACCCTGATGTGGTGTGGACTTGCACCTCAGGCTACGAGGATGCTATCAGCAACGTGAGCATCGACTACAGCGTGGACAACGGCGCAACATGGAAGCAGGGCCTCGTCAGCAACAAGGGTGCAGGCTCGGGCAAGATTTATGGAGTGCGTCCAGGCTATCCGAAGTACATCTTCCGCTACAACGGAGTGGCAAAGACATGGATGGACACAGACGACGCTATCAACATCCTTGCTTACGACACTATCGAGGTTAGTTATAGCCCGATGATTCACCGCCTCGAAATCGTGGGCAACCTTACCGACAACTACGACGAGCAGACCAACACGTTCAACCCGACCCTTGGCTATATCCTCAACAAGGACCTCCAAGAGACAAGCATCGACAAAGCCACAATGGAATGCTCCATCGACGGCGGTGCATACCAGACCATCGCTACATCCCTTACCGACGGCTACGGCACGCTGCCCGTTGCAGTCGACGCCAGTGGCAAGTCGTATAAGTTCCGCATCACGGTGAATTCCTTTATCAATGGTGAATTCATCACAGTGAGCAAGGAGAGCGACACCTACCAGCGCTTCACGGGAGTGGACAGCATCGCGGCTGACGACAACCTTGCGGTGGATGTCTATACACTCGACGGACGCCTGGTGGCACGGCAGATGCTCCCGAGCGAGGCAAAGACTCAACTCTCACCAGGCACCTACATTGTAGGCGGCCAGAAAATGGTAATCAACAGATAGTTCTAATCCGCTTTATTCTCTCGCCCCCTCGCAGTCCAGTCCGCTGACGGGGGGCTTCTTTTATGCTATCGCTTGCGGCGGAAGAAGGAAGTCATCAGGGCGGCGCACTCATCGGCGAGGACGCCTCCTTCGATTGTTGTCTTGGGGTGGAACGGTCGCGGGCAGTAGGTGTGGTAGCCGCGTTTAATGTCGGCGGTGCCGTAGACAATCCTTCCTATCTGGCTCCAAGCCAGCGCTCCAGCACACATCAGGCATGGCTCGACGGTGACGTAGAGCGTGCAGTCGGGGAGGTACTTGCCGCCAAGGTAGGAAGCGGCGGCGGTGATGGCCTGCATCTCGGCGTGGGCAGTGCAGTCGGTGAGCGTTTCGGTGAGGTTGTGCGCCCGGGCAATCACCTGGTTGCCGCAGACGATTACTGCGCCCACAGGCACCTCGTCGTCGTCAAATGCGTGTTGCGCCTCGGCGAGCGCCATGCGCATAAATCTCTCGTCGTCGGTTGTCATATCGCTATTTCATATTGTAGGTTACCGACAGCACGGAGAACTCAGTGCGGCGGTTAATCTGGTCGGCGGCCTGCTTGTCCTCGTCGGAGAGGCCGTTGATAAACTCTTCGGTAAGGGTGTCGCCCTCGTTGAATTGCGGATAGAGTCGTGCAATGCGCTTGGTCACGGTCTTTGGCTTCGACTTGCCGTAGCCGTGGGGCTGCAGACGGTTCCGGCTGATGCCGTGTGCCACGAGGTAGTCCACCACCGACTGCGCGCGGCGGTCGGAGAGGTTGATGTTGTAGGCGTCCGAGCCCCAGCGGTCGGTGTGGGATGCCATCTCGATGGTCACGTTAGGATTGTCGCGCAACACCGCGATGAGTTCGTCGAGGGCGGTCTTTGACTCTGGTCGGAGATCCGCTTTGTCGTAGTCGTAGAATATGTTTTCAACCACCGTAGGCTTGTTGATCGACGGCAGGCGGAATTCCACCCAGTAACTGGCGTCCTCCATCGTGGAATCGGATGCAAATTCCTGCTTCTGGTTGAGGTAGCCCTTCGCGCCGGCAAGCATCACATAGTTCACGCCGCGCTGCAGCGAGAACGAGAATGAGCCGTCGTCGCGCGCCACGGCTTTCTGGTTGGAGCCGTCATCGCCCACGATGCGTATCACGGCGTTCTTTACAGCCTCTTCGTCCTTGTCCATAACAAGTCCCTCAATGGTGATTTTCACCGGGTCGAACTCGAAACTGTAGATATGGTCGTAGCCGCGCGCGTCGCCGCGGTTGGACGAGAAATAACCGTATTCGCCCTTGCCGAAAGTGATGCCGAAATCGTCGCCGGCAGAGTTGATAGGGTAGCCCATGTTCTGCACGGTGTAGTGCATCTCGGCGGGATCGCCAACGACAGTGGCTTTGAACAGGTCGAGGCCGCCCATGCCCGGGTGTCCGTCGGAAGCGAAATAGAGAGTGCCGTCGCTGCGCACATAGGGGAAGTCGTCGTTGCCGGCGGTGTTGATGTCCGGACCGAGGTTCACGAGAGAGCCCTGGCGCTCCTTCAGCGAGATGCGCCAAATGTCCTTGCCGCCGTAGCCGCCGGGCATGTCGCTCACGAAATAGAGGTAATCGCCGTCGGCCGACACCGCAGGGTGTCCGAACGTGGAGAGCGTGTCGGCAGTGATTTCAAACTTCACTGGGGTGCTCCATTTGGCATCGGAGCGGGTGGACGTGAAAATCTCCACCGAGGTGGGCGAATTGAGTTCGCGGCGCGCCTTGGTGAGGTACATGGTCTGGCCGTCGGGCGAGAACGAGACGATGCCTTCATCGAGTTCGGTGTTGAGGTCACCCTCCACCGCCTCCGGGCGTTCCCATTCGCCGCGCTCGTTTTTCTTCGAGAAGAAGATGTCGGCATTCTTCATGCCTGTGATTTCGCTCTTCTTGTCGCCGGTCGCCTTTTCGGTGGTCGACGTGTAGTAGATTTGGTCGGCGTCGGTGCCGAGAAACATAGGGCAGAAGTCGGCGCGGCGCGAGTTGAAGAGTTTGGCCTGCTTCACCTCGTAGCGCGAGCCGCGGGCGCGTATGTCCTGCGCTGTGCGGCAGCCTTCGGCGCCGATGATGGCGAGGCTGTCGTTGGGACAAAAGTCGAGATATTTGTCGTAGGATTTCAGTGCTGCCGTGTATTTTCCGTCGGCATGCAGCGCCTGCGCCAGCATCAAGTGGGCAGTGCTGTCGGGGTATTCATAGCGCAGTGCGTTTTGGAAAGCCGCCGAGGCGCGCGCCGACATGTTGAGCAGTCGGTAGCAGCGACCCATCTTGAAAGCCACCTCACCGCGCAACGGGCGTTCCTCCTTCTTGCGCAGTTTGTTGTAGACCTTCTTGTAGGTCACCGACGCGTCGTAGTATTCGCCACGGTCGAACTGAGCATCGGCTTCGCTCAGTTTTGGCGTGCGGCAACTGGCTACTGCCAAGAGCAGCAGGCATGCGATGATATAAACGGCATTCTTCATACAAGTAAATAACGTTACACCAGTGCGTTTTATTGTTTCATGTCGCTGAAGCGGCGCAAGTGGCGCAGGTTGTAGTCCACGATGATGTTGCGGTCGCTGTAGGGGAACGACTTGAGCACGTTGGTGTCGGGGCGCACGTTGTCGTAGCGGCTTTTCTGCCGGCGGTAGTCGGTGTGGGCGCGAAGCACGGCGCGGGCGTTGGCGAAGTCGCCTTTGGCGACAAACACGAAGAAGGCGAGGGTGTCGTAGAGGCGACGGATGAAGAGCATGCGCCGGCCTTCCTTCGCCGGGAGGTTCTTGTAGAGAAGAAACAGGTTGTTGCGGAAGTTGAGGTAGGTTTTCCTCGGGTTGGACGCCGGCAAACTGCCTCCGCCGAGGTGATAGACCACGCTCTGCGGCACCACCTTGATGGCGCGTCCGCGCTGGTGCAGGCGCCAGCACAGGTCGATTTCCTCCATGTGGGCGAAAAAGTCCTTGTCGAGGCCTCCCGCGGCGATATAGTCGTCGGTGCGGATGGTGAGGGCGGCTCCAGTGGCCCAGAAGATGTCCACCACGTCGTCATATTGGCCGTGATCCTCCTCCACGGTGTCGAAGATGCGGCCACGGCAGAATGGGTAGCCGTGCTTGTCGAGAAATCCTCCCGATGCGCCAGCGTATTCGAAGTGCGAGCGGCGGGTGTCGCTGATGATTTTCGGCTGGCAGGCAGCCACCTCGGGATGGCTTTCGAGATAGTCGTAGAGCGGGCGCACCCAGTCGGGCGAAGTTGCCACGTCGCTGTTGAGCAACACGCTATAGCGGTAGCCCAGTTGCTTGACGGCGCGGTTGTAGCCTTCGGCGAAGCCGTAGTTGGTGTCGAAATAGAGCGTCTTCACGCTCGGAAACTCCTCCTCGAGCACTTTGCGCGACTCGTCGGTGCTGCCGTTGTCCACCACCACGATGTCGGCAATGTCGTTGCTGTTGCATTCCGCCACCGACGGCAGGTAGCGTCGCAGCAGTGCTGCTCCGTTCCAGTTGAGAATCAGTATGCCTATAGGTTTCATTGGCTTTGGGTCTTAGTGTTTAGGCCGGCGCCAACGGTTGTGCGACCATAGCCAGGCGTCGGGCTGGCGGCGTATGGTCTGTTCGAGCATGCGGGCATAGGTGTCGGTCACGGCATTGTCGGCGGTCGTCGAGACGTCGTCGGTGATGTGGCGGACGGTCACGTGGTAGTGCCCGCGGCTGGTGCGCTCAACGTCGGCATAGAACGCTGCTGCCTTGAGTTTGCGCAGCAGGAGTTCGGTGCCGGAGATAAACGGTGTGGACTGGTTGAGGAAGTCGATGCTGTGGTCGCCGTCGTTGTGGCTCGGCTTTTGGTCGGAGATGAAGCCGGTGATAAACATACCGCCGTTGCGGCGGAGCGACAGCAATGCTCGGAGTACACCGTTCTTGGGGATTGATACCGAATGGAAGCGCTTGCGCAGGCCGAACCAGAAGCGGTCGAACCAAAGGTTGCGCAGCGGGCGGTAGACCTGTGAATACTCCACATTGTCGGCATTAATGCTCCAAAGAGTGATGGACGTGATCCACTCCCAGTTGCCGAAATGCGAGCAATAGACGCCTATCGAACGGCCTTCGGCTATGATTTTGTCAAACTGTTCGCACCCTTCAAACACCATGCGTTGGCGCATCTCCGCGTCGCTGATGTGGAGCAGTTTGACGGTCTCCACAAACACGTCGGTGAAGTTGCGGTAGAAGCGGTGCATTATTGCGTGGCGCTCGGCGGCGCTCTTCTCGGGGAACGATGCCTCGAGGTTGGCCTCGATGAGTCGGCGGCGGTAGCGCACAAGGTCGCTTACCACCCATGCCAACAGGTCGGAGAGCACGTAGAGAGCCTTCAGCGGCAGCAGTGCAGCCGCATGGAGCAGGAGCCACAGGGGCGAATAGGCTATGCGTTGCAAGCGGGCGTTCATAGGATTTCGGCTTTAATCAGGTCGTCGTGTCCCAGCGGCTCGATGAGGCGCACTTGGACAATGGTGTTGGCGAGACTCGCATCGGCGGGCACTGCCACACGCAAATAGTTGTCGGTGAAACCCTTCATCAGACCGTCGCTGTCCACGGCATGCTCGAAGAGCACGGGGCGCACGGTGCCGAGGTACTTTTGGGTGAATGCCGCCAGTTTGCGGTCGGAGAGCGCCATCATGCGGCGTGTGCGCAGATGCTTGGTGTGCTGGTCCACCACGAGCGGAATTTTGAGTGCCTGGGTGTCGGGACGTTCGGAGTAGGAGAACACGTGCAGGCGGGTGATGTCGAGGCTATCCACGAAGGCGCGCGAGTCGTCGAAAATCTCTTGTGTCTCGCCGCGCATGCCCGTGATGAGGTCCACGCCGATAAATGCGTCGGGAATGAGGCGTTTGATGGCCGCAACCTTGTCGGCAAAGAGTTGACGGTCGTAGTGGCGGCGCATGAGTTTGAGCATCTCGTCGCTACCCGACTGCAATGGGATGTGGAAGTGGGGCATGAAATGCTTCGATGAGGCAACAAACTCGATGGCTTCATCGGTGAGCAGGTCCGGCTCTATGGATGATATGCGGTAGCGCTCAATGCCCTCAACATTGTCGAGTGCACGGAGCAGGTCGATAAACTTCTCGCCAGTGTCGAAACCAAAGTCACCGATGTTCACGCCAGTGAGCACAATCTCCTTGCCGCCCTCTGCCACAGCCTGACGCGCTTGCGCCACAAGGTCGGCGATGAGGCCGCTGCGGCTGCGTCCGCGGGCGCGTGGGATGGTGCAGTAACTGCAGTAGTAGTTGCAACCGTCCTGCACCTTAAGGAAAAACCGAGTGCGGTCGCCGCGTGAGCACGACGGAATGAACTGTCGGATGTCTTTCAACGCAGTGATTTCCACATGCTTCTCGTGGTCGGCAAACCAACGGTCCACGAAGTCGGCAATCTCCGCCTTCTGGTCGTTTCCCACCACGATGTCCACGCCTTCGATGTCGGCCACCTCCTCGCTGTTGAGTTGGGCATAGCAACCCGTCACCACCATTACGGCATCAGGGTAGCGGCGCGACAGTTTGCGTATTTCCTGGCGGCATTTCTTATTGGCGAGTTCCGTAACCGAGCAGGTGTTGACCACGCAGATGTCGGGCGTCTCGCCCGACTGCACAGGCTGAGCACCGCGGTCGGCGAGGAGTTTGCCAATTGTCGAAGTTTCCGCAAAGTTGAGTTTGCATCCCAAGGTGTGGAACGCAACTTTCTTATTGTCAAAAATTGTGTTGTCAATCATTCTGGTTGCAAAGATAGTGTTAAAGTTTCATCCAGTCGCTATAGATGGGGTTTCCTTTTTTGCCGAAGCATTCGCATGGGCGCACGGCAAAACGGAAGTCGCGACCTTTTGGCACGTCGGCCTCGCCAAACACGCAAACCACTTCGCCCTCGTCCTTAGCCTCTCCGAGGTAGTAGTGGGGCGAATAGACCCGCTTGCAGCAGAATGGCTTGATGGTGTCGAAGTCGCGCATCTCTAAGGTCACTTCAAAATCGTAGGCGCGGATTCCGTTGCGCTTTTTCAGCACGTTGGGGAAGTGCACCGTGGTTTGCATCTGCTCTGCGCCTTTGCGGTTTTTGCCAGTGGCTCGGCTTATGGTGACTTTGTCGTTTGAGGCGAATTGTGGCGCAATGGCTTGCGCAGCGCGGTGGTCAAACGACAGCGGCTTTTCGCCCGTCAGCGGAATGACCCAGTTGTCGCCGAGCGGCAGCCCATACACAAAATCGATGCGCTCAAGCGTTATGCGGTCGCCATACACCTGCATCAGCAAGCCCTGCTTGCCGTCGGTCTCGTCGGCAATAGGCATCTGCGTGTCGTAGACCTCCTCCACATTCTCTCTGCCACCCAGGCCGCAGGTGTAACTTAGCGACGATGTGCCCACGCTGGTGAATGCGCCTTGCCAGATGGTGCGTTCGTCTTGCAGATTGTGGTGGGAGTGTCCCGAAAAAGCGACGCAGTTGGGATAGTCGCTCAGTGCTTTTGTCGACTCCCCGTTGTCGCGACCCCAAGCGGCAGGACCAGAACAGGTGTTCTTGGGGTGCGGATGCTGGAAGAAGAAAAACGGCTTGTCGCCAACGAGTTGCGGGCGGTGCTTGTCGAGAAACTCCTGGATGCCCGGCGTACCGTTCCAGCCGTACCACTGAGCGCCGACAAACTTGTAACCTTTCACGTCCTTGATGTAGATTTGTTCGTACGTCTCGTGGAAATACTTCTTCCAGTAACTTTCGCGGTGGTCGGCAATCAGTTCGGTTTTTCGTGCTGCGGCTTGCTCTTCCTTGGTCATGAACTTGTCCATCGCGCCGTAGTCCTGCCCATCGATGTCGTGGTTGCCATAGACAAACAGTCTCTCCACATGGTTTCCGTTGGGCAGTTTGTCCTTTGGAAACACCTTAAACCAAGTGTCGGCCACCTGCTTCATTTGCCGCTCGAGTCCAGTGTCGGCCATGTCGCCGGCAATTATCACTCCGTCAACGCCTTTGTCGCGGAAATGTCGGAATGCTTTTTCGAGTATTGGCAGGTCGTCGTCGGTGCGCACATGGATGTCGCTGAGCACGCCAATCGTGAGGCGAGGCTTTTCTACAGTGCCAGCCGTTGCAGCAAGCGATTTGAAGTCAACACACAATGCGCTGGCGAGCAGAGCGCCGCCTTTAAGAAAATGTCGTCTATCCATCGGGTTAAAAAAATGGTTTATGTTTTGGAGTCCTAAAGATAGTAAAAAGAACTCGTTTGCGCATATTAATTGTTACGAAATAAAGCGAAACCAGCGGGCGTCGGTCACGATGTCCGCTGGCGGTCTTAGAATCTGTATATTTATGGTTTCTGTTAGTAGACCGTGTTTTCAGGATCGAAGTTTGTCGAAGCCGGAGATGCGCCCGAAAGATTACAACTAAATTTAGCCGTTGGCAACTGCTCATACGCTATCGGTTGCGGTAGTAGATGTAGATTGCGATGGCGGTGAGGGAGGCGATGATGTCGCTCAGCGAGATGCTGAGCCACACTCCGTCGATGCCCATCCACACGGGGAGCAGAGCCAGGCACGGCAGCAGGAACAGGAGTTGCCGCGAAAGGGAGAGGAATATGGATATTGATGTCTTGCCGATTGACTGGAAGTACTGGCTGATGATTATCTGCGCTCCGACAATCGGGTAGGCAATCATGCACAGTTTGAATGCCCTCGACGCCATGCGTGTGAGCAAGGCGTTGTCGGTGAAGCATTCCACAAGCAGTTGCGGAGTGAACACGCTAAGCGTGAATCCTACCATCGACACCACTGTAGCCACGACGATGCTTTGCGTGACGCACTGCCGCATGCGAGCGGTGAGTCCAGCGCCGTAGTTGTAGCCCACGATGGGTTGCATGCCTTGCGCCACACCCATGATTATCATCACGAAGAGCATCTGCATGCGGTTGATGATGCCGAATGCGCCCACACTGAAGTCGTTGCCGTAGGTGAGCAACTGATAGTTGGCGTAGATTACGATGAAGCAGGCGCAGGCGCTCAGAGCAAAGGGCGAGACGCCGATGCTGAAAATCTGCTTGACAATGCGGAAATCAATGCGTAGCGACGGGAGTTTGAGGCGCACGAAGGTGCGCTTGTTGAGGAAGTGTCCCACGACCCATACCATTGCCACAATCTGCGACAGCACTGTGGCGAGCGCCGCTCCGCGGATGCCCCAGCCGAAGGCGAAGATGAACAGAGGCGCAAGGGCAATGTTGCAGCCCACCGAGAGCATCGATGTGAGCATTGCCTTGTTTGGATAGCCCGTGGCGCGCATCACGTTGTTGAAACCCAGGAGCAGAAAAAGCACTGGCGAGCCGAGCAGGATAACCTCCATAAAGTCGCGCGCATAGCCAATCGTGGCATCGCTTGCGCCGAAAAAGCGGAGTATGTCGTCGAGAAAAAGATAGTTAATGCCGCCATAGACCACCGCAATCATGAGACTCAGTAGCACAACATTGCCGAGGATGTCCTCAGCGCCATTCAAGTCCTTCTGCCCCAGACGGATTGATGCTATGGTGGCGCCGCCCACGGCAACGAGTGTGGAAAATGCCGTGAGGAGGTTCATCAGCGGAAGTGTGATGGCAAGACCAGACAGCGCCATAGCGCCTACGCCGTGGCCTATGAACACACTGTCGATGATGTTGTAGATGGAAGTCAGCGCCATGGCAACAATCGACGGCAAGGAGTACTGCAGGAGCAGTTTGCCGATAGGGGCTGAGCCGAGTGTTTGCGGATTGCTTGCCATGCGGTGAATGCTTAGATGTTGTTGATGTGCCTCTTCATTACGTCCTTGTAGCGCTGTCCGCCAACGGGAATCTTGGCGAGAGCCACGATGACGAGGGCGGCGATAACGGTCTGGTATGGGGTGCTGTCGGTAAGCGTCACCACGAGAGTGTCGTTGATGAGTGCGCCGAGGAGCAGCGGCACCACACCAAAGCGGTGCCAGAAGAGCAGAAACAGGCTACCGACGAGTGAGGCAATGTTCAAGCAGCAAAGAATCTGCGAGATGTGAGGGAACTGCGATGCCGGATGGATGCCGAGGACGGTGCGTATAAGGTCTGCACCGTCGAAGATATACGCTATAGCGCTCAAGGCAAACACGATGGCAGAAAGAATTAGCAACCCGAGCACGATAGGGTCGTGGGCGCGCACCGAGAGGGCAGACTGCGCTGGCGCTTCGGCAGAGTGTCCCACCTTCTGCTCAACGGCACTGTGGGCTTCCAGTTGCTCTCGCTCCTGCTGGCGGCGGGCATCCTCCTCCTTCACCGCCTCGTCGACCTTGCGGAAAAACTCCATGAAATCGAGGCCATTGGCAAAGCAGAACTCCTCTACAGTGAGTTGCTCGTCGACGGAGGGAGCCGCCTCCTTGAAGAGATTGTGCAAAGCCGGATACTTAAGCAAAAGTCGCTCGATTCTTGTTTTTGGGTCGAAGTTAGCCATAGTCGTAGAGGTATAATTAGCAAAGTTAACTCAAAAGCGCCGAAGATTGCATAGCATCGTGTTAAAAAGCATTATTTTGTTTGCGTGGGTTCCGTATTCACCCTTTTTATTGTACCTTTGCGGTGAATTTTAGTTAAAGATTGTGGATAAACGTTTTCACTCTTGACGTTTTAGGTTTAAAAAATACGAAATTTTATTTATGGATTTTCTAAAGAAAGTTGCATTCCAGCCCAAGTTGTTCACTTCGCTGAAAGGCTACAATATGGCTCGTCTGAAGGATGATGTCATTGCTGGTATCGTTGTCGGAATCGTGGCATTGCCGTTGGCAGTGGCATTCGGTATCGCCTCTGGCGTAACCCCAACCGTAGGTCTCATCACAGCCGTGATAGGTGGTTTCCTTGTTTCGGCACTTGGCGGCTGCACCGTGCAGATTGGCGGCCCTACCGGCGCATTTATCGTGATTATCTACGGCATCATTCAGCAGTTCGGCCTCACGGGTCTTGCCATAGCCACCGTGCTTGCCGGCTTGATTCTCGTGGCATTGGGACTCTTCCGACTTGGCACGGTCATCAAGTTTATCCCATATCCAATCGTAATTGGTTTTACCTCTGGTATTGCCGTGACCATCTTCTCAACGCAGATTACCGACTTCTTCGGACTCGAGACAGGCGCGCTTCCTTCCGACTTCATCTCGAAGTGGGGCGTTTATATCACCCATTTTGCCACAATGCACTGGCCAACGCTGCTGGTAGGTCTTGTGTCGCTGGCAATCATCATTGTAGCGCCGATGATTTCCAAGCGATTGCCAGGAGCATTGCTCGCTATCGTGGTCGTAACGGCCGTGGTGTGGGTGCTTCGCGAATACTGCGGACTTGAGGGCGTGGAGACAATCGGCGACCGCTTCACCAACCTCACCGGCTCTATTCCTTCGCCTCACTCGATTGACATCAATATAGCCACAATCAATGCCCTCCTCCCATCGGCATTCACTATCGCAATGCTCGGAGCCATCGAGTCGCTGCTTTCAGCCACGGTGGCCGACGGTGTAACCGGTTCGACAACCGACAGCAACACCGAACTTATCGGTCAAGGTGTAGCCAACATCGTGGTGCCGTTTTTCGGCGGTATTCCAGTGACTGGCGCTATTGCCCGCACAATGACCAACATCACCAACGGCGGACGCACACCGGTTGCCGGTGTGGTACACGCAGTGGTGCTTCTGCTTATATTCCTGTTCCTCATGCCACTCATCAACCTCGTGCCAATGGCGTGCCTCGCAGGTGTGCTGATTATGGTGTCGTACAATATGAGCGGTTGGCGCACGGTCAAAGCAATCCTCAAGACGCCGAAGAGCGATGTGACGGTAATGATTGTAACCTTTTTGCTAACAGTGATTTTCGACCTTACTATCGCCATCGAACTTGGTTTGCTCCTTGCTATCCTGTTGTTCCTCCGTCGTGTGATGGAAAATACTGAAATCCACCACTTTGGCGAGCAGATTGACATTGCCGAAGGACAGGAAGTGACCACCCATGAGATTCTCAACCTCGAGCATGGCGTAGAGGTTTATGAAATCGACGGTCCGTTCTTCTTCGGCGTGGCTACGAAATTCGATGAAATGATGCGCTCGATGGGCGACAAGCCTATTGTGAGAATCCTGCGCATGCGCAAGGTGCCGTTTATCGACTCTACTGCCATCCACAACCTCGAGATTCTCATCAAATCGTCGCAGAAAGAAGGTATCCACGTGGTGCTCTCTGGCGTGCGCGACAATGTGCATCTTGCCCTTGAAAAGGCCCGCATCGAAGAACTTGTTGGCGCCGACCATGTGTGCGACCACATCACCAAGGCTGTTGTTGTGGCTAACCGCCTTGCTGCAAGCATCAATAAGCAGACTGCTACAGCAGAATAACGCATCAAATTCCCATACACAAACCGCCTTCGTTGCTTAGTGGCAGCGGAGGCGTTTTTTCTGTAAATTGTTGTGAAATAGGTTTTTGGTTTGATATTGCCCAATGTGCTTAACTTTTGTTGCAATATTTTTAAATTATGGATTGCTATATGTAAAATAGTCTGAAATATCAGCAAAAGAAGTTCAGTATTATGCAGTATTTTGGTGTTTGTTTCGTCCCTTTGCTGAAGATTTAATAGAAATATCACATGAATAGAAACTTTACTTATTTATTGCTCTTAGGAGCAATGGGAGCACTCGCATCGTGCGCAAATGAAACAGACGATTTTGTGAATCAAAACGATGTATCAGAACTAAAGGCGGTTGAAGCAGAGGAGTATCTGAACATTACCTACAAAGGTAAAACTTATTTTGGAGTGCCAACAACCTATGATGAAAATGGCGATTCATTGCGGAGGTCATTATGTATGACGACAGGGATTATAAAAACAGACAATGTACAGCGACATTGAACGATACTGTAATTCAAACAGAAGTGGCAAATTTGAAGAATAAGCCATGGCGGTTCAATGACAAGTGCTCGTCAATTATCTTGACCAACAATATGCCAAACGATTCGAGCAAGACTTTTCATTTGACATATTTCGACCTTCTTTGTTCAGACATTGACGCCGTGTTTATTGGATATGACGACAAGAATTTCAGTGACCGTACAATAACATGTGTTGCGCCACCGACAACAGTCCAGAAATATGCAAGTCTTCCAGGCTTCAACGACAAGATGTCGTCTTTCAAATTTTTCTTTGCAAAGCATGGTCAATATTCAACAACTATCTAAAAAACTAAGATATGAAACTCATCTATTTAATGCTTTCAGTAGTATTGCTAATGTCGTGTAGCGGTGAGGCGGAAGAGCCGTTTGTGGTTTCAAGTCCACGGGATGGAAACTATTCCGCTACACAACTCACTTTCACTCTCGACAATAAGATTCAAGCAAATGTATCTTCTGTGATATTGTCTTCAAAATTGATAGATGCGAATGTTGATGGCGAATATTCGTCAAATCCGATATATGAAACCACGATTACAATAGTTGGATTTCCTACAGCAAAGAAAAAATCCACGTTTGTAGCGCAGACAAACGTCGCCAGTTTTGAGGGGACTACGACCATCAATGGCGTGGAATACAGATATGTCGGGGAATTTACGGGAGAGCCTCTGCTGCGGCATGAAAACCAAGGCTTGATTCTTCAGCTGTTTACCAATGGCAAATAAAATAACCATCATAATGGCGGGGATGCTTTTGTCCCCTGCCATTTCCATTTTCGGGCAAGGCAAGTCGATACATTCCGACACCATAACGCGTGTAAATGCACTGAAGGAGGTCGAGGTGCTCGGCTATGGGGCAGACCGCAATCTTAAGGCTCCCGAGATGGGGTTGATTAGCCTAAGCAACACGAAGATAACCAACCTGCCAGTACTGTTTGGCGAGCCAGATGTGGTTAAAGTGTTGCAGACGCTTCCCGGTGTGTCGCAAGGTGTTGAGGGCTTCACTGGTCTATATGTGAGAGGCGGCGACAATGATCAGAACCTATTCATCTACCAGGGGTTGCC
>CAVEIP010000013.1:0-26683 GCA_963615935.1 [Ruminococcus] lactaris
GGCAAAAATCATCATGTCGCAGCGTCAGGACGGCATAGCCTCCGTGGCGCGGCGGTTTGTTGGCAAAGATGTTGAATCGGTAGATGAAGCCATACAAGGCGCGCTCGACATCATTGCCGAGTGGGTTTCGGAAAACAACGGTGTGCGGCAGAGTGTGCGCTCGGCTTTCGCAAGGGAAGCGGTTGTATCGGCAAAAGTTGTGAAGGGAAAGGAAGAAGAGGGCGCTAACTTTCAAAACTATTTCGACTTTTCTTCACAATTGAAACGTTGCGGCTCTCACAAACTCCTGGCCATACGCCGCGGCGAGAAAGAAGGCTTCCTGCGCGTGGACATCTCCATTGATCAGCAGCGTGCAGTTGAACGGATTGCCCAACGCTTCGTCAAGTCGCGCAATGAGGCTTCGCAACTTGTGGAAAAGGCGGTTGCTGACAGTTATAAGCGGCTGGTAAAGCCTTCGATAGAAAACGAGTTTGCTGCGTCGTCGAAGGATGAAGCCGACGACAACGCCATCTCGATGTTTGCCCAGAATGTGCGTCAGTTGCTTTTTGCACCGCCCCTTGGCAAGGCTCGTGTGCTTGCCATCGACCCCGGCTACCGCACCGGTTGCAAGGTGGTGTGCCTTGATGAGCAAGGCAACCTACTGCACAATGATGTGATTTATCCTACGCCGCCGCGCAGCGATGTGGCTATGGCAGCTAAAAAAATAACCAACCTGATTGAAACTTACCGCATCGATGCTATAGCCCTTGGCAACGGCACTGCAAGTCGCGAAACGGAGCGCTTTCTGCGCTCGCTGCGCTATGGCAGGGATGTGAAGGTGTTTGTGGTCAGCGAAGACGGTGCGTCAATCTATTCGGCATCGAAGGTGGCGCGCGACGAGTTCCCCGACAAGGACGTTACTGTGCGTGGCGCCGTGTCGATTGGCCGTCGGCTGCTCGACCCCTTGTCAGAGTTGGTGAAAATCGACCCCAAGTCGATAGGCGTGGGGCAATATCAGCACGATGTGAACCAGACCAAACTCAAAAAAGCGTTGGACTTCACCGTGGAGAGTTGCGTGAACACTGTCGGCGTGAATCTAAACACCGCCTCGAAGGAATTGCTCACCTACGTTTCCGGACTTGGACCCCAGTTGGCGCAAAACATTGTGGCATATCGTGCCGAGCACGGCGATTTCCGTTCGCGACGGGAATTGCTCAATGTGCCCAAACTCGGACCTAAGGCGTTTGAGCAGTCGGCAGGATTTCTGCGCATCCCAGGCGGCGACAATCCCCTTGACAACACCGCTGTCCATCCCGAAAATTATGCCGTGGTCACCCAAATGGCGACCGACTGCCATTGCACCGTTGCTGAACTCATCGACAACAAGCAGTTGCAGAAGCAAATCGACTTGCAGCGCTACATCACGGCCAATAGGGGAGTGCTCACGCTACAGGACATCATGGCGGAACTCGAAAAGCCTGGGCGCGACCCGCGCAAACAAGTTAAGGTGATGGAGTTTGACGATTCGATTTCCTCGTTCGACGACGTGCGCGAAGGGATGACGCTCAACGGTATCGTTACCAACATAACCCAGTTTGGCGTGTTTGTCGACATTGGCATAAAGGAAAACGGACTGGTCCACATCTCCGAACTTGCCGACCATTATGTGGCAAACCCCTCCGACGTGGTGGCTCTGCATCAGCAGGTGCGAGTCCGTGTAGTTTCAATCGATTCGGCTCGCCGCCGTATAGGCTTGTCGATGAAAAATGTGTAGAGAGAATCAGATGAATAGCGTTGTAATTTCAATAGGCAGCAACTGCAAGGAGCGGCAGGAGGCAGTGCAGAAGAGCATCGACTTTTTGTCGGAAAAATTGCAGTCGCCGCGTGTGTCCGACTGCTACAGCACCCCCGCCTCCAACGGTAAGGATGCCGACTACCTCAATGCAGTGCTTGTGGGCGACACCCACGACAGTCGCGAGAAGTTTGAAGCATTGCTTAAACTTTATGAGGTGGCCAACGGACGCACCAAGTTGTGCAAGCAAGAGGGCGTAATCCCCATCGACCTCGACCTTGTGGTGTGGAACGGCGAGGTTGTGCGCACAGTGGATTTCAACAAGGACTATTTTCAGATAGGGTGGAAGCAGTTGGAGAGATGAAGGTGACCTACATATTCCATAGCGGTTTCCTTGTGGAGACGGATTCGGCAGTCCTTGTGTTTGACTATTACAAGGACCCAGCTGGTGTGGTCGACCGCATTGACGACCGCCGCCCAGTGTATTTCTTCTCGTCGCACCGCCATCCCGACCATTTCGTGCCGGCGATATTCAGCCTCGGCAAGCGATTTAGCAAGCATAAATTCCTCTTGTCGCACGAGATAGAAAAGTGTGCGGCTTATAGGCGCTATGCACCCAAGGACGACGCCTCGTTTAGTCCCGTGTTTCTTCATCGAGGCGACGTATACGACGACGGCCTGGTCAAGGTGCATGCATTCCCCTCGACCGACATAGGTATATCGACCTTTGTGGAGGTAGATGGTAAGAAAATCTTCCATGCCGGCGACCTCAATCTGTGGCAGTGGAAGGACGATGCCCCTGTCGATGCTGTAAAGATGGCGCGCGGACAGTTTCGGGCGTGCCTTCGCGACATCAAGGCGGCTGGCGTTGCTGACATCGACGCAGCAATGTTTCCCGTCGACCCACGCCAAGGTAATGGCTATGAGGAAGGCGCGAAAATCTTCGTCGACGACTTCCGTGTGGCGCATTTCTTCCCGATGCACTTTTGGGACAATCCTCAGAAAGCAATTAATTTCGACATTTATAAAAATGCAGGCTACGGCGAATATTATGCACTCACCGAGCCTGCGCAATCAGTAGAGATATGACACGCAAAAATTCCATCTTCCTTGGCCTGCTGGCTGTGATTGCAGCAGTGGTCTATGTAGCCTTGCCCTACGACTACGATGTGGCTTGGTACGGCTATCTTGACGACTTCTTCGTTTTCATGGCGGGCTACACCTTCTTTATGGCATCGCGCAGCAAATCCGCCCGCGCAGCAACATTCCTCAAACTGACGGCTGGTTCATTCTTTATAATAGGAATGCTGGCTCTCATCGCCCTTGTAATCTTCGTAGGATAGGAGAATGTTTAAAAAACCTTAAAAACACCAAAAAATCTTTGGGGGGGAGGGAACTTTACTATATTTGCATAATTAGATAATAAAATTGTAACAAAATACTATCTAACATTTAAAGAGATACCATTATATAATAAGTTGGCGATATGAGTAACTATAGGTTGATTCATTTGCTTCTTTTGTTATTTGTAACAGTGGGTTTTCCCATACAAGCCGAAGAAATAGAGCAATACAAACCATTGCCCGGCTATTCTTTTGTCTATATAAGTAGCGATTTGGAAGCACAAATTCCTGAAATCAGTGACTCCCTTTTCAATGCCACTGCCAAAGGTATACGTTTCGATGTAAACAGTACTCAACTGCGTCCGAATGAGCAGTTTGTCAGTGTCTATAAGTCGGAAATCGCTCCATTGCTCCGCGAGAAGGGTCTTGTGCTTCGCAAACTCATTATCAAAGGTGCTGCATCGCCTGAAGGTCCGTACGACAACAACCGCCGTTTGGGATTGGGCCGTACGCAGCGACTTGTGGAATTTATCAATAGCCAGTTTGACAACGCTCCCGACGTGTCGCTTGTGCAGTCGAACTTCGTATGCGAGGACTACGAATACCTCACCGTACTGATGGCTGAAGCCAACGATGCCGAGACTGCCGCTGTGAGAAAGATTTGGGAAGACAGCAACGGCGATGAGCCATATTGCAAGCGCGAACTCCAAAAACTCAACGGCGGAAAGACATGGAAACGCCTGTTGAAGGAATATTTCCCGCAACTGCGCCAAGCCCGCGTGATGATGTTCTTCGGCACACCGCTGTTGGCCACATTGCAAGAAAAAGACCTTGCGCAGAAGGGCTACAAGCAAACGGTCAGCACATCCGCCATTCCGCAGGAAGTGCCTACATTGCCAATTCCGCCACTCACGGAGAAGGCGCCACGTTTGCCGCTCATTGCCCTGCGCACCAACCTTGTGCATGATTTCTTCTATATGCCCAATTTCGGCTTTGCGCCGTCGGGCAATATCCAGTTGGAGTTTTTCCCTCTCCACGGACACCTTACTTATAATGCCGGATTCTCATTCAGCAACCACCGCCACTGGTCGGACTACAAATTCTTCCAGATTAGAGACCTTCAACTCGAACTCCGTCGCTACTTCCGTGAAGGCCATCCTTATCGAGGAGCCTTCCTCGGCGTCTATGCCCACGGCTTCTGCTACGGCATCGGCTTCAACGAGAAGAAAGGATGGGAGGGCGAAGGCCTTGGTGCCGGCATCTCAGGCGGCTACACCTTGAAACTCAACCGCCGTGGCTCGTTCCGCCTGGAATTCACAGGAGCGTTGGGTGTGTTGGCAACTCGCCACGACCCATATATCTATGGCAACCCTGTGACCGGCGAAAAAGACGGAAAATACTATTACGACTATACTGGCTCAGCCAGCAAGTTTAAGAAACGCAACCACATGTTTACATGGTTTGGCCCAACCAACTTGGGCATACAGTTGACCTACGACATTGTTTACCGTAAGAGAGGAGGTAAGAAATGAAACCGATAAGAAACGCTGCCTTTTTGCTTACGGCAATGCTCGCAGCCGCCACATCGTCGTGCATCGAGCCACCATTGCATCTTCCAACTGAGGAAGTGCTCGTGGATATGCCTGCCGTTCAGGTAGACATGAATGTGGTGTGGGGTGTGGAAACCGACTGGCGTGCCGAGTGGTACTACGGATGGGACGAAGCCGACCGCCAACTCTCTGGCGACACCTGCTACACGGTGCCGACCAACTACGAAGTGCGCCGCTACTACCTCGGCAGCCAAGCCGACGGAGCGCACACCCGCGACGGCCTCGACGCCTTCACCGTGTTTAGCAACTCATTCCGCCGCAAGTATCAGTTTGGTTACTACGACCTGCTGTTCTGGAGCAACATCGACTCCACCGACGGCACACAGGTGCTCCTCGTCGACGAATCGTCGCTCGATGCCGTCAACGCCACCACGTCAGTGACCCGTGGCATTGTGCGCAGCCGCGAGAGTTCTACGGTTGTGGCACTCTACAACCAGCCGGAAATTTTCTATTCAGCCTACGAGCGCAACGTGTTTATCTCGCAAAACTCGGCAGACTACGACTATTACGACGAGACAGAGAAGGTGTGGGTGAAGAAACTTCAAACCACACTCAAACCGCTTGTCTACATATACCTTGTACAGGTTGTGATGCACAACAACGACGGGCGCATCACTGGCGTGACTGGTGATGCCGCCATCTCGGCGATGGCCAGCGGAGTGAACGTAAACACCCGCTACACCAACAACAAGCCGTGTATGGTGTATTTCCCTATGCGCATGAAGACTGGCATCAACGTCAAAGGCGAGTCGGTCGACATTGCTGGCGGAAAGTTGACCACCTTCGGCCTTTGCGACATGGAAGGTTATGAGCCCCAGTCGCGCGCGCAGTATCAAGGCAGCCGCACCGATGTTGACAACCGCCTCTACTTCACGCTCCATTTCAGCAACGGAACAGAGAAGACCTTCGACTATTTGGTAACCGACCAATGTCGTGCGCATTGCCATGGCGGTGTCATTACCATACATATAGACTGTAGCCAGATTACTCCACCAACCCCCGAAGACCAAGGCGACGGCAATGTCTTTGTGCCTACGGTTGAAGACTATGATTATATTGACTACGACATATTGATGTAAAAGGACAAAAATTATATACCTTTAATTATTTATTTTTATGACAAAAAGAGATTTGTTCTTGGTAGCCTCCGCCGCATTATTGACGGCGTGCTCCAACGATTTTGAGAACGTAGCAAACGAAGGGAACAAGACTTCGCAAGATGCCATCGGTTTTGAGATTATCAACCGGAACCAAACACGCGCAGGTTCTACAAACCTGCAAGATGCTGGACACTACAACTTTGGTGTGTTTGCCTATAAGAACACTGACGGCGCAGCACAACAAGAAGTGATGAAAAACTATCTCGTTGGTTATGGCGACGCAACCAACAAGAAAGGTTACAATTTCGACGCAACCCAACAGACCACTTTGGGCGAGTCGCTTTGGGCTTATGAGAAATTGGGCAAAAACGATTACACCTACGCTGGCACTGAGGGTTACTACAAAGCAGACCAGACATTCTATATGTCGAACTGCGACAACCAGTACCTGAAATATTGGGACTACGCATCGTCGACTGTTGATTTCTATGCTTATGCTCCTTATATCAACGGCGCTAACACTGCAACATTCGACCCAACCACCAAGGTGCTTACCATCCCAGGCCTCGCACTCACCGACGGCTACGACGACGCTTCGGCTCACGACTTCCTTTATGCCAACAAGACTGTAGCAAAGGCAGCCTACAACAACAAGGTGCAGATTGCATTCAAGCGTATCGGCGCTCAGATTAGAATTGGTTTCTATGAGAACATCGACGGCTACAAGGTAGAAATCCTCGACCTCAAGGAAGGCACTTACGATGGTGTTTGCGTTACTCCTGCAGTTAAGAACACTGATGATACTTACTCTTATGGTAAACTTTACCACACGGCTGGTGCAACAGTGGATTTCTCTGATACAGATGCAACGCTTAGCATTACAGGTAACGATGCACAAGTGTTTAACAATGAGTATATCAAGTTCGTTACTCCAACTGGCGTAGTTTCTACAGAAAAAACAGCACCTACAATGTCGGCTACTCACTATTATGTAATCCCAGCCAACTCAACCAACGAGACTGGTCTTACATTCCACGTATCCTACAAGTTGACAGCAGAGGACTCAGGCGAAACTGTTATTGTAAGAAACGCAACAGTTTTTGTACCGTTTGACTACTGCAACTGGAAGTCGAACTTTATCTACAACTACATCTTCAAACTTACAAAGAACTCTACAGGTAGCACAGATCCAACGGACCCAGTTGATCCAGTTGATCCAACTCCAGGTACCGATACAGCTCTCAAGCCAATCATCTTCGACAATGTTACAATCGAGAACTGGGATACAACTACGACTGAACACGCTATCAACTAATAGAATTTGACAATGAAACGTACTGCTGCATATATCTCCATTGCACTGCTGTCGGCTATGGCAACTGGCTGCTCTTCCAACTCAGTTATCGAAAGGGAAGAGCCCGAAACGCCTGATGGTACACCAATGCGGTTCAGCATCCCGTCGGTGGGCAATATGGAGACACGTTCTACTCGAGCCTCTCAGGCTCTGACTTCCGATTTTCTTGTGAGCACCTACAAGGCGTACAAGACTGGGAGCCAGCAGACCGTGATGGAGCAGTATCAAGCACTCTACCAGCAGGATGGTTGGAGCGGTACAGGTGCAAAATGGAACACGGTGGGAGGCACCAGCGATGGTTACTACCAGACCCAATATGAGAAATATTGGGACTTGTCTGCCTTTCCCTACGAATTCATCGGTATCGCTCCTGCTCCTATCCTGGGTAATGCTGTCATGGCCGGTTTTGCCGTGACAGACCGACAACTGAAAATTCAACAAAGCCTCCACACGCAGTCGGCAACCGACGGCGTGGTTAGCCCTACATCCGCCGACCAATACCTTGTGTCGCAGATGCAGCGGCAACACAATGCTGACGACGCAACAAAGACCGACGACATCGACATGATTACTGGCAAGACAATAGGCTCAGGTGGCGACTCACCGACGAAGGCCGTGCCTCTGCCATTCCACCGCCTGTCGTCGAAGGTGCGTTTCGGCATTTACACAACAATGCCAGTCGTGGAAACACAGAGCGTAAAAATCAAGGACGTAACCTTTAAAGTAGTGTCTACTAATGCGGAAGGCTTCGTAACTTCCGTCGGCAACTATTCCGTTGACTTCACCAAGAGTGGTGTGAGCAGCGTTGTTGACGGCGAATTTGGCGACAAGACCTATCAAACGGGCTACAACCAACTCCTGTCGTTCTCCGGACCGTCAGAAGAGTTTACCAGCGCTTATTTGGAGAAACACGAATGGCAATCGAAAAACGATGTAAACGCTTACTATTTCGAATGTAAGGACGGACTGTTGCAAGTGCCGCAAAGCGGCGTCAAACTGTATGTGTCCTTCACATTGGAGCCACTCAGCGGAGAGCCTTACACCGTTACCGACTATCCGCTGACAATAACCGACTCTGAGGGCAACGTGGTTTCGGAATACACCTGGCGCCCGAATTGCTTATATACATATTACATTGTGGTGAACAGACTGTTCTCCTACGACATATCCTTTACCGCCACCGTCTCCGACTGGGAAGACATTGAGGGGAGGACAACTACCGACTTGGAAGAATAAACCTAAAATAGAGAAAAAATATAAAATCATATAACAATGAAAAAGTTTATCACACTACTTAGTTTGGCCACGGCACTCGTAATCACGTCGTGCGCTAAAGATGACGTCTTTGGTCCAAAGAATGATGAAGACAAGTCTGCTATCGAGTTTTCAATGACTGACAACAACACTGCGAAATCAGTCAACGGTCAGTCGCGTGCAGGATTTTCAGCAACCACAGGCATTGTGATGCGTATGGCTGCTACTAATGCCACTGATGCAACGAAGACTAAGTACACTCGCACAATGGCTACAGCCGAGACTGGCACAAACTATTCTACGCTGAGTTTCAGCGATGGTGGTACAAACACCCGCTATTGGGACGACGCCTACGGCCGCAACACGCTGCTCTCGATCTATGCAGTGGCAGTGCCCGACAAGACAGGCGTAATTGCTGCCGATGCGCTGAAGGGCGACAACACCTGGAGCGATGTGGCTGACAACACTCTCCAGTGGACAGTGGCAACCGACCAGACAAGTGAGGTGATTTCAAACAACGACCTTGTTTACAGTAACAATATCCAACCAACGTTCACCGAGTACAACCAGAAGAATGGTGTATACGAATACAACTTCGTATCGCAAAACTATCCAGCCTTCGACGGCTCTGATTTCTCTGCTCTTACAGCAGGCCAAATGAAATTCCGCTTGAAGGACGCAACTGTAACCGACGGTCCTGGCAAGTTTGACAAGGGTAACCTTAACTTCGTTCACGCGTTGAGCCGCATCACCTTGAATGTGGTTCTCGGCGAAGGATTTACGGGCACAAACACAGTGTCGAACGTCAAGATGCTTGCAATGCCGCAGACAGGTACTTTCGACATCGCACTGGGTACGTTCTCTGGCACATCTACAAGCGACATCAACATGGCTACTCTTACCGCCAACAGCAAATACATCGGTCAGGTGCTTCCAGGCTACGTGTTCAACACAACCAACGACACCAACGTGCTACAATTTGAAGTGGCAGGCAACCTCTACTATGTAACCCAAGGTAGCATCTTCACTGCACTCAACACCACTGACAACGAGTCAAAACTGAAGTACACCGCTGGCAAAAGCGGCATTGAGATGCAGCAGGGTCAGAACTACATCCTCACTGTAACAGTCAACAAGACCAAGATTGACAAGATTACAGCAACATTGGCCGACTGGACAAACCTTTCAGGTGAATTTGAGAGAAACAACGCATACCTGTCGTTCTCGTTCAGCGATTACGGTGGCACTGCTTCCAAAAACTTCTCCCTCTACCGTTCGGCTTCAGCCTACACTGACTATGTAGTGGGCGAGCCTTACGAAAAGCACTACGACTGGACTAAGGGTTATGTTGGAAACATCGCAACCCTCACTGCACCTGAATCTGGCAGTTCAGTATGGAAAACCAACTGGCTCTGGGACGACAACAAGACATTCTACCACTTCCGTATGGTCGGCACCGACGGTACTTCTACAAGAACCATCAACACAGATGCCGACGGAAAAGAATACTTCGACATTACAGCTAGCGCAAACCACGGCAACTATCGTTGGGGTGCTCCGATGATCAACGGAAAGACACTTAGTTACGACCTCACTAACGGTTTCGACTATAGCGCAACCGACCACCACATCAGCCACGCTATTGGCGCAACCAACGATGTGCTCCACTTCACAGAGGTTAACATGTTGAGCCACATCAAGGTATATGTAAAGACAACCATTGGCGACAACAAGGTGAAACTCTACGACGGAACAAACATGACAAAGGTTTCGTTGACCCACATCTACACCAATGGTAAGGTTTATATGGGCAACGGCTTGGTAGAGGCTTCAGGCTCACGCGCAACCAGCGCCATCGCAATGACAGCGCCTACCAGCGCAACCGAATATGCAATCGATGGCAGTTTCGACTACTATGTAGTGCCTCAGACTTTGGTCGACGGCAGCACATACGTAGGCTTGACTATCCAAACACCGGACAACAACATCTACTATGTAGTAGAGAAGTTGAGCACCATCTTGGCATCAAGTGTAACCAACGGCACAAACGTGTCAATCGGACAGTCGGCAGGTCAGGCAATTACCTACTGGTATCCAAACTGCTGCTACACTTACACAGTAACATTATCTAAGGCAGGCATCGACAAGTTTACAGCAACTCTCGTGCCTTACACAGAAATTACAGGCGAAAATACCGATATAACAATCGAAGACTAATCGTATGTTTATGACGATAAAATTCAAATGGATGGCTATGGCATCACTCGTGGCGTTGGCGTCATGTAGTGATGACACAGCCGTGCCATCGTCGGTCGGCGACGACTACAATGCCATTGCTCTCACAATGGGCGTTGACAACAGTCTCGGCGGCGGATCGTCCAACACGCTTAAACGCCAGGGCGCAACCCGTGCCGACGGCGGTACGGACTCCTACGTGAGTCTGACCACGGGCACTGGCATCCGCCTAAGGATGGAAGGCGCATGGACAAGCGGAAGTGCCACTCGCGAAATCATCGAGACGAGCCATGCCACGGCAGGCACTCCAGCAACCGGCGCCGCCTATAATCCCGTTTCAGGCTACACACCGATGCTCTATTGGGATGACTTTGGCGCAGCCGACCCCGACAACAAGGCAAATACCGACAAAGGTCTCGACATCTATGCCGTGGCAATTGACGGACTGACAACGGCGCCTGTCCTTGCCGACGACGCATGGGGCGATGCTACCGCCAATGCCAATCTCCTTGAGTGGAACACCGAGGACAACTCCTCCGACTTGTTGCTCAACAAGGACTTGATTGTTGCCAACAACCTCAGTGGCGACGGCAATCCTGGTCGTTTGACCTTCGAGGAGCACAAAGCCATCAGAAAAGGGGAGAGCACAGCCGATCCATTGCAGGCACGTTTAGTGTTCCGCCACGTGTTGAGTAAAATAACCTTCAACCTTAAAGCGGCTGAAGGCTTTACCAACTACAAGTTTGTCAACACCCCAGTTGTGACACTCACTCGTTCAAAGAGCAGTGCCGCTGCAAAGGAATACTATTGCTATGTTGACGGTAATATCAACGTCAAGAAAGGTGAGGCAACGCCAACCGGCTCATTGGTGGCAGTGACACCGAAAAAGACCGGCGAATCGCTTTCCGGCACAAACCAAGTGGTTAAGGAAGAGGCAATCGTCTATCCAGGCTCAATTGTCTGCACCTCGGCAACCGACATTGTAGCAATGATCAATGCCGACGACAACCTCTACTACATCACCGCAGCGGAGATTAAGAAAGCCATCGACGATGCATTTCCTACGGAGGACGCAACAACGAAATATCTCACCAAGGCTGGCTACAACTATGTGTTCAACGTGACGGTAAACAAGACCGGCATCAATGTGACTGCCACATTGGTTGACTGGAACAACCTGAGCGGTGAATATGAGCCTAAAATCGATGTTTCAGCAAACGTTGGCGAGTCGGGAAGCACCGCAACAATCGATTCATTCAGTTTCTACCGTATGGCTGACGAGTCGACCGGCGCTAACCGCAAGTACAACCTCTCGTTCAAGAGCGGCGACTACTACGGCGAAGAGGCACATGCCACACTGTCGACAACTGGCGAATGCACATTCGTCACTCCCGACGGGTCGGCAACAACCAACCTTTACTGGCCAGACCACCAGACCCACTATCATTTCCGTGGTGTCTATCCGCAGACAAGCACTTCTGCAGCCGAAAGCGACAAGCCTCTTGTAGTTGATGAGGCAACGACTGGCAATCAGGCCATCAAGGTGGCAAACTGCAAATACGACGCAACGTCGTTCCCTTGTAACCTGATGATTGGCGCGCCAGAGATAACCGCCGGCACGATGTGCGGCAACGATGACCACACCAACGGTGCAGGTCCGGTCGATATGTCGGTGCACGGCATCTGCGCTCGTGAAGGCAAGGTGAACCTGAACTTCCGCTACATGATGTCGCAGGTTGAGGTGAAACTCGTAACCACTACTGGCAACGACAAGGTGAACATCAACGGTAGCACTAAGGTGGAGATTGAGAATGCCCAGACCGACGGTTGGGTAGGGCTCGACAGCCGCGCCATCGACAAATACGGCACAGCGTCCGACTATCTGCTCAGCAACACCACAACTGATGCCTCCTGCCTCTTGCGCCACGACTGCATCGTGCCGCAGGCATTGGCTGGATTGAAGTTCAAAATCTCGATTCTTGACGCCGACGGCAATGTCACAGAGATTTACCGCGCTACGATTTCCGACATCAAGGTGAAGGAAACCGACAGCGACGGCACTGCCACTGGCGACGCCCACACCATCACGGCTTGGGAATCAGGAAAGAAGTATACATATACACTTACGCTCAAGAAAACCAAGGTGACGGTTACTGCAACCATTACCGACTGGTCAACTAAAACAGCGGATTCAGACATATGGCTATAATGAAAAATCAAATCATAATAGTTTCGGCGGCATTGTCATTGGCAGCCTGCAGCAATGAAGACGTTTGGAAGGATTCCGACAAAACTCCCGTCAGCGTTGCAATGGCATTTGTCGACCGCGAAAACAGCGCTAAAACGCGTGCGGTAGACCATGACTTTGAGTCGGGCGACAAGTTGGTTGCCTATCTGCGCCACGCGCAGACCGCCAGTGGAGCAACGGAAGGCGTGGGCAGTTTCGACCAGACTGTCACGTTTACCGTCAACAGTGATGCCACAATGACGCAAGTCGGCACTACCGACACCTACGAAACAAGCGACATCACTCCCAACAAGTCTCTCTATTGGGACGATTTCAGTAGCGCAACCTACGACATCCGTTCTGCGGGTCACGGACTGCAGTCGCTGTGGGGTTATTGCTATAACGGCAATGCCAGTGCTCCGTCGACGCCAGCCGATGTGCTGACATGGAGCGCCGCAACCGACCAGACCGCTGGCTACAAGACGAGCGACCTCCTTTGGTCGAAGGAGCAAGATGTAGTTGCCTATGAGCACAGCACCGCTGTCGACGGCACTCGCTCTGGCTTGGTCATCCCTTACACCCACGCTTTGAGTAAGGCCACAATCGTGCTTGTTGCTGCAACAGGTTTCGATGGAGCAAACATATTCAACAACACCACCGTTACCTTGAGCAGCGTAAACGTTACAGGTACGTTCACCGCTTCGACGGCGCAACTTGGTACGGACTTTACTACTGGCTCCATTCAGATGCACAAGTCGTCGGTTAGTGCCGACGGAAAGACCGCGGTGTTCGACTGCCTTTTCGTGCCAACGGTGTTGACCGAAGGCAATGCTTGGGCGACAGTCAGCAATGTGGACGGCAACAACTACACCATTTCGCTAACCTCCGACATCCTCACCAATTGGGAATGCACGGCGGCAGACGGAACGCACTCGGGCGTGAACTATCAACTCACGGCAACGCTCAAAAAGCAGGCAATCGACATCAAGGCGCAGATTACCGACTGGGTAACCAAAGAAGCCACGGCTGAAGGCGTTATCAAGTTTGCAACCGACCTTAGCAACATCAATCCGAGCACCGATTTGACCGACGGCACGTCGTACGACATTTTCCGCGGCACTTCGCTCACCGGTTTGGATAAAGTTACTACTCGCGAATACGCCGATGGGGTTTGGACCAATAACCCCGAAATCTATTGGCAGAACGCCAGCACCGACTATTATTTCCGCGGCTTGGCAACACTCAGCGCCGACAATAAAATTACGACCGTGGGTGGCAGCCTCGAAGCAAGTAAGGAGAACGACCTCCTTTGGGCTACGACGGCAAAGCATACGGGCAAGAACAATAGCGGTGCAACGGTGACAGTAAACGAAGGTGCGGCAATCTCGCCGCGCACAACGCAAGTGCCTATGCAATTCCACCATGCTATGAGCAAGGTAACGGTTACTCTCGGCACTACGACCGACGACTCCGCAGTGGACCTCACCAATGCCACAATCTCCATCCCTGGGCTTATCGACAAGGGCACAATCAATGTGGCAACAGGCGAAATCACCGCTACGACTTCGAGCACAAGCACATTGTCGGCATTGTCGGGCGAATCACACATCGTGATACCTCAAAACCTTGCTGGCAAGGTGATGACAATTACATTGCAAGACGGCACAACGTATAGTGTTACCCTTACCGACGTAGCCCTTGACGGCACGTCGACCAAGATAGAAAACTGGGAGAGGGGAAACGCCTACAACTACACCGTCAAACTCTCAAAAGAGGCCATCCTGTTTGGAGCATTCATCAAGGACTGGACGGTAAACAAAGGTTCTGGCGACGCTTCGCTCGACTGGGACTAAACAAGTAAAAGAAGACAACAATGAAACTGCGATATCTGTTTATAGGAATGTCAATGATGCTGTTTGCCGCCTGCACCGACAAAGAGGTCATCGACCACGAGCAAGATAACGACCTCAATGGGTGTCCCGTGCTTTTCAGTTCGGGAGCCGATGAGGGGACTCCTGTTTCGCGTGCGTTGGTGGTGCCTTACATGCAGAAAGACGGCAAATTCATCTGCCGGATGTACTATCAAGGCGCTGCCAACAGCACCGACTACAACAGTTACACCGAGGCGTGGCTACAGGTGAACAATAGCGTGGGCAATTGCGTGTACCGCAAAAGCACCTATGCCGACCCTACCGACACCGATGCATACGATTTTGATCGTGAGTCATCGATTTTCTATTGGCAGAACAGAAAGCCGCATATCTTCATCGGCTTGGCAGACTATAACAAGTTGACCGACAGCACTTGCTCCATGACGATGGATGCCGACACCGTGCTTTTCGACCTTCGCCGCACAGCAAGCATGACAAGCATTAGCGACCAGCAAGATCCCATACAGGCTCGCACGGTGATGACACCGTCGGGCGCCATGCCAGAGGCAAACCGCGTGCGGCTGGTGTTCAACCACTGCTTCTCAAAGGTGCAAGTCAACTTGAAGCCAACGGTCGACGGCGGACTCGACAATGGCCGTCTCACCTACGACAACATCGACTCCGTGGAACTTCTTGGCGTGTCGGACACAGCCTATGTCTACAATATCGCAGTCAAGGACAAAGAAACCTACGACACTGCGTATGTGGCACCTCGCTACAAACCAGTCAACACCTCATACTACTCGAAAGAGCAGAAGGAGGAAAACCCTTACTGCACAAAGATTGAGATGTTTAAGGCTGCCGAGGGCGATGTCACTCCTGGTTATACAACCACCTTTGATGTCATCACTTTCGGCATTGTCCAAGCCATCCGCGTGACATGGCACGAAACCGACTATCCCGACTTGAAACATGTGGTCACGAAGACCATCATTGACCAGTCGGAAAATACGCTGCGGTCGGGCTACCAGCACATCTTCAATATGGAACTGCGCCGAGGCACACTTGCCATCCTCAATGCCGAAATCAAGGCATGGGAGAGTGGCGCCACTTACGATAACATAGACGGTACAATAAAGCAAGATTAAGAATGACGAATCGGCTGATACATAATATATTGCTAATGGCTTTGTCGCTGACCGCCGTAAGTTGCAACGATGAGTTCGACAACATCTTCGGCGACGACTCCGACATGGCAGGCCAGGCTATAACATTCTCCACCCAGTTGCCCGCTGCCAACGCGTCGGCAACGAGGGCTACATATTCCGTTGACGAAGACCTGCTCGACAGTTACAAGGCAGTAAGTCAAGCCTACAACTTCAGCATCACGATGATGAAAGAAGGTGAGACCACGGGCACAACGATGGCCTACACTGTAGCAACTGACGCCACTGGCGGCGAACTTGCATCGTCGACGCCACTCTATTGGCAAGACAATGTGAGCAAATACGGCTTCAAGGCCATTGCCGGAACGGAGAATCTCGAGGCCGACCAAACCGACAAGACCAAATGGATTGCCCAGGATCGCCTCCACGGATATGGCTACGAGCCGCTCCTTGCCGACGGCGCAACGGTCGACAACATCGACGCCTACAACTACCACACCAGCAAGGAGTGGTATGCCCTCAACAAGGAGTGGAAAAACACGCTTGGAATGGTTACTTCTAAGGAAGAGTACAAGCGTGTGCCTTTGTTCCTGCAGCACGACAGAGCATTGATAACTGTGATTCTGAAGGCAGGCGACGGTGTGAAGCGCGAAGATGTGCTTGCATCTACTGCCGCCACCAAATTGCAGACCAAGATATTCAGTTACGACAGTGAGGGCGCAAGTCTTACCATCGACCCGTTGGCAGGCAAGGAGACCGTGAACTACGACAAGGACGTCAACGGCGAAGCAACCACAATGGAGGTGGCGCGCTACGATGCCGTAGTTATGCCACATAACTATATCGAAAATGCAGAGGACGAGAAGATTTGCACGATCAACCTCGCCAGCCAGCATTTCTCTTTCTATGCTGGTAACGATTCGCGCTACACCGACTATCTCAACCTCTCAGAGGCTGACAAGTTGACCAGCGACATGTATAAGGCCTACAACCTCAAGGCTGGTGATAACCTTGTGATTACCGTGACTCTTTCGCGCGAAAGCCGCAAGATACTCATTACAGCCTACGTCCAACCTTGGACAAGTGTAGTAACATCGTATGTGTGCGACGACTTCGGCAATACCGGTGACCCAATCATTATCAACAGCAAGCAGGAACTGATTGACTTCCTTTCGGACGAGAAGGCCAATGTGGCAGGTAATGTAGCCATCCTCAACACCGATAGAATTGTGCTTACCGACTGGGACGACGAGTATGACCTGAACGCCATTCTCAACCTCGGTAGACACACCCTCACTACCGACTCCAAACTGTTTAGAAACATTACGGCGTCGGGTAGCCTTATCAACGGCACCATCAAAGTGCAGAAGAACTCAAACGACGTGAGCACCGTTGTTTGCACAAACAACCTCGGCACGGTCGACCACCTTGCATTGGAAAATGCCTCCAGCAGTAGCCCCGCAGTTGTGACGAGGGCAGCCGTGGCAGTAGAGAATCAAGGATATATCACCAACGTAACGTCCTACATCAAGGTGGACGGCAAGAGCGACGGCAGCGCCACGGCCTATATTGGAGGTATTGCCGCCATATCGCAGACCGAAACGGGCACGATGCTTCCGTCGGTGAGCAACTGCTATGTGGATGCCCGTGTGGGCATAGCCTCTGGCGAGACAAACGTGAAAGGCGGCGGCATTGTTGGCGCTGCCAACGGATATGTGGTGGGCAACACCTTCGAGTACGGCATCACCCTTCAGCAGGAACTTGCCAGCGATTTGCCTCTACGCAACATTGTGCACACCAAGATTGGCTCCTACGACATGATTGCCTCCGGCAACCAGTGGCCAACGCTTACATCAAACACTCCAACGGGCTATACGGCTCTCGAGAATACCCGTTCGTCCGACAAAATTTACAACAAGGTGATTGACTGCAGCGATGAACTGGACAGATTGGTTGCTGTCAATTCGTCCTACAACGAGAAAGGCAAGTCGTACCGCCTCTCCGACAGTTTCTCAGTGCTTTCGCAGAACTGGGAATTGGGCGACAAGACCGATGGACAGACCAACGCTACTCGAGGTAATGTACTCTTTGACCTCGACGGCAACGGCAAGACCATCACTCTCGGCGGCACAAAGACCATCGAATATAAGGAAACGAGCAGCGGAGCCGCGACTGGCACATTCACCACAGCGGCGATGCTCTTTGCCAACATCATGGGCTCGGTCAAGGATTTGCAGTTGAATTGCGAAGAGTCGCTCTATGGTATCCCAGTCTATGGCGAAACTGGACAAAGCGGCGACAACATGTCGTCCGACATTTGTGCGCCGTTGGCATATTCAGTGATTGGCGGCACGGTAGATAATGTGACTGTTCATGCAGTGAAGAAGAGCGACGGCACTTATCCTAAGATTGTTGCTGCCATCCCTGCCGGTATGGTTGTATGGGCGTGCGATGGTGCGGTAATCAAGAATTGCACCGTAGATATCGACGTGGATATGAAAGTGGCTCAGAAGTTCAACTCGAGCGACCAACGTCTGTATGCTGGCGGCATTGTTGCCCAAGCAGCAAAAGCCTCAGTATCACAGTGCAATTACGCACCGCGCAACGACTATGGTTTCAGTTGCAACAAATCGTCGTCGATGTTTTATTTCGGCGGCATCATCGGCGGTACAGTGCAGAAAAAATACGAAGGTTCATCGGTCGTTGAAAATCCGGCAGTCACCATCACCGACTGCTCATCATGGTATTCGTTTGACTCTAAGAAAGTCTCCTATGTAGAGGGCTCCGTAATTGGTCGCGCCATCTACACCACTGGCTCTGCAAACGTCAGCGGAGTGAACAACGATTGCCAAGGCAACTGGTGGCCGTTGGGCGTGTCGGGAGTAGGGCAGGCAATCAGCATTGCCACCGATGCGGCCGAAAAGACTATCGGAAAGCGCAATTCCGTGACACCCGACAAGCCAGAGATAACAGATTGATGAATGTCGAAAAGAATTTATAGATAGTTCAGAATATGAAAAGAAACAATCTACTATATGCGATAATGGCAACCATGACTGTCGTGGCGTGTTCCGAACAGGGCATCGACGTGATAGATCCTACGGATGAGGCCAACGTCATCAATGTGGGTGGCGTCAGTGCTTCTGACATTATCGACACCGAGGTAGTGACACGCGCCGGTACTAAGGCTGAGGACATCGCTTGGCTGGTGCCCGCCTTGAAGACAGGCATCGACGTGACCTACTATCAGGCGAGCAAGCCCGCCGACACCCGCACAGCCATACTCAAACTTGAAGAGGACAGGGTGAGCGGAAGCGATTCAACCAACTATTCGTTCAACATCAAAGGCACGACCACACCAGCCGTGTGGCTGGGCAACGGCGGCCACATGTTCCACGGATTCCATATCCCGGAAGCGTTGACCTCGCCCGCCAGCGAAACCGCACTTGCCGACCAGAGCGACTCCACCAACTATACCAACTTGATACACTATCTGTGTATGCCGCCTAACCATCAGATTCAGGCCACGATTAGTTACGTGCGTTTGCCGTTCCGTCATCGCCTGTCGAGGGTGATTGCCTATGTGCTTATCGACCCGCTGATCGATGCTGAAATCAAAAACATAGCATTCGACAATGTAAAGATTCTCAGTTCGGTGAGCGGCACAACACCAAAATGGACCACTGCCCGCAAGACTACTCCTCACAGCCTGGGCAAACTTGGCAGTATGAGTTCGCAGATGGAGCAACTGAATAAGGACTTCCTTGTTTATTACGACAAAGCGGAGGACGAATACTATTACCCAACATCGAAAAAATGGGCTTCAGTGAAAGCGGCTTACGAGGCAGGCTCAACCACCTATGAGGAAACCAACTACGGCAAAGTGCCGTGCTACGACATAATCATCCGCCCGACCTACACCGATGCCGCATTGGTGATGTACGACGAAGAGAACGGCACCGCCGATGAAAGCAACAGCATCGACTTTGTGGTAGACCTCGACAATGGCCTGTCGTATGAAAAGACCGTCAATATTGACCTTGACGCCAACTATCAGACGGTAATCTATCTGCATCTAGCCCGTGAGAAAGTCGACTATCAGACTATGGGGTCAGAACTGTGGCAAGTGCAGACAAGCAACGACGACCCTTATGGACTTGACAACGAAAACGAGCATCGCCTGTCGAAAGCCGGCGGCAGTTGGCAGCGTGCTTACCGCATAGGCACCAACACTACTACGGTTACCGATGGTAGCGAATACACTCAGCAGTATATCTCGCAGTCCGACTGGCTGACAAAGTTCACCAACGCCGTTGTCGATGGCGACAACTGGGGTGACTATTTCGTGCTGACTGAAGACCTCGAAATCAACGTAGCCAACCTGCCCGCGAATTTCGTGTTTGCCGGGCATCTTGATGCACGCGGTCACACCATCACGCTTGTATCAGCCGATGGCAGCCGCACCTATCTGTTTGACGGACTCAACGGTACCTACGATGCCGAAGAAGGAGTGGCAAACTGCCACACGGAGAGCGGCATTCTTGTGCCACTGTCGGGCTATCGTGCCGAGGTGATGAACGTAGTGATCAGCGGCGGTACATTGTTTAAAGAAATGAGTGATGAAGAGAAAACGGAAAGCATCACAGGTTATGTCTATAATTGCAAATAAGGAGGCAACAGAATGAAAATCAGATTATATCAAACCATATTGTCGTCGGTTGCCTTTCTTGCCATAGCCACGGCATGCAGCGATGACGACTTTTACATGACAAAGGAGCAGGAGGCAATGATTGGCTCTGCTGTTAATTTCAGCACCAGCATTTCCGACCCATTTTCTTCGCGTACCACCTATAACCATACAGGCGCGTTCAACGAAGGCGACATGATAACCATTTTCCGCCAGTATTCCAACGACGGCGGCAAGACTTTCGACGACTCAACCGTAGGCTACCGCGTTTATAGTTATCAGGCTAAAACGGTGTCGGGCATGAATGTAGCGCTCAACACGCAGTGGAAGGTGAAAGTGGGCAAAATTGGATACGAACCCTCGCGCGGCACTTTCACGCAGACAGAAGCCGACTCCTTGACATGGGACGACGGCCGCACGGTGCGTTTCGGCGGTTGGGCGTTGAGCAACTTGTCCAATTGTTTGAACAACGGCTCGTGGGGCTCGTTCTATCCTGATTTCACTATGGCGGGTTGGGTTACGGCTTCGGGTCCCACACACGACATTCCTTTGAGCCTTAAACACTTGGGCTGCCGTATCGCCATCGTGCCGAAAAGCGGTAATCAAATTTATAAGGTAGAGGTGTCGACCGACTATCAAGACTATATGCGTAGCGACAACGCCGACTCCAAGGCTGACGACGAGGCAGATATCTGCACAGAGGAAGAAGCACGTGCAAGGGTGGCGGCGGTGAAGGCTGTTTACGACAAGATGTGTATGCCTGGCGGTATCGACTTCGCCACAGGCTTGAAAGCCATGAGCACGGCATACTACAACAGTCATAGCAACGTGAGCACCATTGAGCAGGAAGCCGATCAGGCAGCCATGATTACGTTTGGCACCAAGAGCGCCGATGAACTTACCTCGTTGGCTTTGCGTCCGTTGTTCAACTACAATAACGAAAGACAGTATCTCATCACCATTCCCCACGACATGAGCACGGAGAATGCCGGCGATCGACTCACGTTGCCGTCCTATACACGTTTCCGCGTCTATATCCGCGACGTGAACAACGGAGACAAGAATACACCGACCTATGAAGGCACCTACCACATCTTTGCCCTTAACGACATAAAGGGCGCTGACGGAACTGAAGCGTTTGCCGACGGCATGCCGCTGGCAGCGGGCTACAGTTACGAATTCACGGTGGGCTATCTCTACAATCGCCTTACGGTGACGATGAACAATAGTTTGTCGTGGACTCAGCAAGACCTAGACCAAGCATATCTCGACGACAAGCAACAAACATCGGCAACCTACGACTACAGTTGGTGGACCAATGCAATCGATGAGTCAATCCGCAGTGTGATGGAATCGTCTGCCAACGCGTACAATCCAGTGTTCAACATCAATAGCGTGGACGATTTCATAGGCTTCATCCGTCTCGTGAACGGCGTGGCAGGACAGAACACAGCATCCTACACCCTTGAGCGAGGAGAAGAATATGAGGACGAGTCAAGCACAAGCATTCTCAACAAATCCTGGAAATGGTACAAGGTTGTGGACGGAAAGAAGACCGAAATCACCAAGGAGGAAGCCGAGCAGGACGGATTTGTGTTCTACCACATCTATCACCCTGCCGATGGTGATAATGCTGCCTACTATGAGGAGGTGGTGCTCGACGATGCATATTCGTTCTACAGCAACTTGGTTAACCGCAAGTTCACTGTCAACCTTACTGCCGACCTCGATTTGAACGACTATAAACTTGACTGCATTGGCGATACAGAGGAGCACTCGTTCTTGGGTGTGTTCAACGGCAATTTCCACACCATATCCAACGTGTATAACCCTTGTGGCTATCTTTTCGGATATGCAGGCCAGGCGCATTCTGGTGCTGCAAGTGCAGGCACGGGAGCGGTGATTTCTAACCTCGTTGTAGAGTCCGACCACACGCTCACTATCCTTAATAAAGGCACTGCCGTGAAAATGCTCGGCATAAGAATGATGGCAGAAAACTATAAGTCGGCATTTGCCGATGAACTTCTTGGCTCATCCTACCTCGTGGGCTGCAGCAATACTGGCGATGCTACCATAGGATTGGTAGGGAAGGCCGAACAGCTCACCATGTACGGCTGTATGCAGACCGCAACGGGCATTACTGGCGGCGCATTGCTTGGCGCATACACCAACAGCGGCAACCCATTCTTTGCGCCCCAGACAGGTACTGTAGAGTGGGGTAACTTCATGTGTAATTTCTACGACATCGACCATTCACCCAATGCTCACGCAGTGGGCAGCATCACCGATGCCTACCAGCGCCAACAGTACATCCGTGCATCGAAATCGTATATGCTTTGCGCTTGGAACGACCAACTCATCACCGATGCAGAGGTACTTGGCGCCATCAAGAATAGCAGCCGTTTTGCAGGCTTCTACGGCTTGGCTCCGTGGAAAGCCATGAACTATGCCATCTATTGCTACAACAACAGTGACATTGGTAAGTTGTATCCTTGCAACGCCCACTACGATAAAGAGAACACGACGGGCTACAACCACCGCTATCCAGTGCTGACAAGCGGACAGCAAGGCATTTCCGACAGTTGGAACGTTTTGAAACTATTGAACTAAAAATTGACTATGAGATATTGGAACAACATATTGTGCTCGATGGCTCTGCTTTCGCTTGCCGCTTGCTCAGCCGGCGACACTCCATCATCTGGTGAAACGACAGGGTGCGTGAAACTCACAACGTCGATTGAAAACTTCATCGGCGAGACATGCACGCGCGCCAACCTTGACGGCACAGCCTTTGAGATCAACGATTTGATTCGCATCAAGGTGATTTGCCCTTACGTAACATCGACAGAGTACGGCGAATCCACATGGGGAAATTCCTTCGACGGCTTTTGGCTGCAGCGATGGGACGGCTCGTCGTGGGTCTATGTGCCAGCATCGTTTGGTTTCGATGTTGATGGCGACTATCAGGCGTCGAATGCTGCATCGCTTACCAACCAGACTCTGGTGCAGCAAACGCCTTACGTGTTTACCGCATCCACATGGACTGAGGAGAAAGCATTCGTGACCAACGGCAACCTCGTGCTGCAATATGCCAACGTGTTCCACGCCGACCAATCGCGCGAGAAGAACTACAAGGCAAGTGATGTGCTGTGGGCGCAGAATGTGATGCAGACGGGTACCGACGAGGTGCACCTCACGTTCAACCACGTGATGGCAGCGCTGAAGATAACGATTGACAGTAGCGTCACCCTGTCGGACAACGCCACACTCACCATCGTAGGCATGCCCGACATCGACCAGGCCGAGATTATCGTAGGCGACATGTATGCCGAAAAGAGCAAGGTGAACAGCACCTGCGGCTACAAGCAGAAGCACGCATGCACAGCCGCCGAAAACGGCAAGGTGCTCGGCATAGGCATCAACCAAGAGAGCACAGGTACGTCCTACACCCAGCCAATCTCAGGGATTGCCCAGACAGCCACCTACAAGGCTTTGCGCCGCAACGGACAGGTGTTTCAACTGATTGTGCCGCCATGCACGCTCAACAACAAGGCTGTGATATGGGTGCGCGACGGAGAGAAGAAATGGAGCGCAGAACTGTCGCAGACCACTTTTGAACAAGACAATATGTACAACTTAACTCTTGCCCTTCAATCATCTACAGAGGAGGATTAGGAATGAAAAGATACGATATACTGTTGGGCGCGTTGCCCGCGCTTGCGGCTTTGGCCTTTACGTCGTGCAGTCAGGAGGAAAACATCACCAGCGGAAACGAGCGCGAACTGACGGGCATCAGCACCCAGATAGGCACAACGCGCACCGTGCGCACAACAAGCGACAAGGAGCCTCTCTATGTGGGTCGCAGTTCGTTTGTGGGCGGCGACAACATCAATATGACTCATTTTGGCAGAACAGCCAACACGATAGAGGGTTTCACATACAGCAATATTCTTTGGGAGAAGAAGACCGACGAAAGCGGTTGGACCCGTGTGGACGACTCGGGTAAAATCTACTGGAGCGATGCCACCAGCGCCCACACGTTTATTGGCTACAGCATGCCGTATGAGGATTTCCCATGGACCAAGACCACGACAGAGAACATGCCTGATGTCTATCACGGACAACTCACTCTTACCGATGGTATTGTTGACTACACCAACACCACCGATGCTGACGGCGCTGAGGTTAGCGGCAACGAGAAAATGAAAAAGGACGACATTGTGCTGGCCTACTCCACTGAAGTGGTGGCAGATGCTACAGGTATCGGTACCGTGGATTTCCGCCACGCATTGAGTTGCCTTACGTTCGACCTTAACATCAATGGGTTCTCTTCAACGGCAGGCATAGGCGACGATGAGAAGGACAACGCCACTCGAGTAATCCCACTGGTGGTGCACAATCAGCCATACCAGTACAAATGGGCGCAGACAAGCGATTGCGCTGAAGAAGAAACCGGTTCGGCAACAGCCGACGTAAAGGCGTGGACCAACAACATGAATGGCGATGCTACAACATCGGGACGTAACCGTCGTTTCTACTACCACACTCTTGCTGTGCCAGGCACTCGCTCGTCGATGAGCATAGAGTTTACGGTGACTTATCCCGACCCGCTGAACACGGCAAATACTCTTACGAATACTTACACCGCAACGGCAACAAACGTGGAACTCATAGCAGGAAAGCGTACCACTATCAAGATTTCGCTCAATCACCAAAATGAGACAATGACAGTGGGAGCGGAGTACAACGATTGGGACTATGTCAACACTCCCGACCATAGCGAACTCACGAAGAAGTCGACCTTCTTGACGAGCACATCGAAAGCCAATATCCACTTGCACGACGAGTCAGGGCTGATTCGGGACGATGCCACATGGCTCTACACCGACAGCGACGGCAATGTGCTGGATGTTGACGGCAACGATGGCTCTGAGGTTAATCCTTACACCATCTCTTCTGCTAACCAATTCCTTGCGTTTGCCTACGAGGTGAACGAAGGCAAGATGACGTTTGAAGGCAAGTATGTTAGTCTGAATGCCAGCCTTTATATGCAGTCAAGCACAACGGGCACCAGTGTGGAATGGATTGGCATAGGTACGTCGCAATATCCGTTTAAGGGGCATTTCGACGGCCGTTTGCACGACATCAGTCGATTGAAAGGCAAGTCGCTCTTCGGCTCTGTGGCAGAAGGCGCCACGGTGTCGGGCGTGATGCTCACCACGATGCTCGGCACAACTGACGGCGGATGCGTTGCCACCAACAATGCTGGCACGATAAGCGGCTGTATGGCTAATGGAGATGTGACTGGCACGTCCTATGCCGGAGGCATCTGCGAAACTAATAGCGGCACAATCATTTCCTGCGCACATATAGGTAGCGTCACCGCAACCACTGCTGTCGGCACAGTGGCAGGAAAGAACACGGGTACTGCTACGGCAGTATATGCCACCAGCAAATTGTCGGCAGCCACAGTCGCCGTGCAGTGTTATTACGACAAGACTATGTATACCTCAGCCACCGATGAGGAGGCAGAGCGCTGGGGCAAGACCTCCACAGAGATGCTCAAGCAGGACTTTGTAACCCTGCTTAACCAGGAAATAGGCACAGCCACAACCTACCGCTTTGTCTATCGTCCGTCCCAATGCCCGACAATCCAGTAGGCATCGGTTGATAGAATCATAACTGTCCGCTGAAAACTTTTGGAATGATAAAAAGGTTTCAGCGGACAATTTTTTGTTTGTTTTTATCTCCTGGGCATAAATATTGCACATATTCCCCGTATTTTTGCAAAATAGATTGTATAACCTTATAAATCAATTAAAATGGAAGAAAATAGCAACAACGAGTTGTACCAAAATCATGGTGACCACTTAGATTGTATCATGGATCCAATCACATTTATGTCAAAACATCTGCATCAAATAATTAGAGACTCTTTCGTTTTGGAGAAGGTTAAAACAAGATTTTCTTCAGACACGATGGACAATGAATTGACAGAAGTCTCTACCCTTTGGTATAAGACAAAGGCTAAAGACATGGCAATGATATCAGTTATAGCCTACAAT